>CACZTG010000001.1 GCA_902783995.1 uncultured Ruminococcus sp.
AAGCGGAGCATACGGATTTCCGTTATATTCCTTGCCGGGGGAAATGCTGTACACATAGTTATTGTAAATTCTGACGCCTATATCGCCTGATGTTTTATTTTCTTCCGCTTGTGCCGAAGCTTCCTCTTCCACCGGTTGTCCGGCATTACTTTCGGATTCACCTATATATTTTATGGAATATGTACCGCCTGTTCCGCTAAAACAGATAATTCCGCCGTCTGCCGATGCCGGGCATTTCAGTATTTCAATGCCGTCTCTGCTTACAGACCATTCACCTGCTATATTATCGCAAACCGCAATTTTATAATTTCCGCCCGGAAGTGTAAAGTTTACGGGCTTATTGCTTCTTCCGTAATCGGTTTTAAAAACGGTTACCGTGTCATAAAGCACCGCACCGGCACAGTTATCACTCTGAATAAGCACAGGCTCATACGGTTCTTCCGCCGAATCCGCATCGCCTACCTGAATTACATTAAGGAACAAATCTTTATTTGCCGCCTGCTTTGGCGAAATTTCTATACGATATCCTTCTCCTTCATGAGTAAGATTAGGGTTAAGGTTTGCATCTGCCGTATAATTTGTTCCGCCGGAGTACGCGTCCTGTCCCGGTCCGCCTATTGTAACCGTTTCGATATTCTGCGGAAGCATTGTATCAACGGTCATTTTGCCGTTATAACCGTTTTCATTGTTAACGAAAACGGCTCTGTTTCCCACAATCTCCGGCTTTGTCGGACCGTTTAACAGCCATGCCTTTTTAAATGCGGCATTAGCCGAGGTTATTCTGTCAAAAACAATCATGGCCGCCGGGTGATTTTTATCCTTCAAATTGTAGAACATGAAGCTGCGTTCATAATTTTCAACGGTATCACGATAATATGCCGCCGCTATATTGCCCGATAAATATGAATAATCGGGACAGTTTTTGTCTTTTCCGAATTCGTGACCTAAAATTTCACCGAATTTATACTCTTCATTTTCAAAAATTCCTGCGCCTGCGTCAGCACCATCCCCACCTGCGCGCTGCCCTCCGTCATAAGTGGTGTAACCCTGGAAAGTCACAGGCTTTGTCGGATTTCTGACAGCCATCGTGTTATGAGCCACACTTCTTTTATAATAGCCTCTGTCATGTGCCGAACCGTAAGAGCCGTACGTTCCCGCATCGTTTGCCAAAATTCCTTTATAATATATCTGAAAATGTCCTGCGTCAAGATGGTCGTGATTTGAAAAGTTATATTCTTCCAAATTCATATAGGCAATAACATCATCAGAATCAATTCCGTCGTTAAACCCTGTTCTTGCAAACATTGCACCCTTCGGTGACGGAAAATACCTTGTGAGCGGCAGTTCTTTACTGCTCTTTGTTCCTAAATCAGCATTGTAGAAACATATAAATTCAACAGGCGACATTCCGTCATGACCGTACGCAAAGCCCTTTCCGAGTCCGAAATCCCTGTTAAATTCTTCTTTTAAGTACTCATCTCCGAAATAATACGATGCTAAAAGCATTACCCTTGTCATATCGGGACGTGTCAAAAAAGCTCCTACCTCTCTGTCGTCGGTACGTGCGTCTCCGTCACGCATGATAAGTCCGTCGGGCCTTCTTGCATAAAGATACCAATAAGGAAAATAATGTTGATTTTCTCCGTAAAAGTTCGGCACACCTATTTTATCCATAAGAATTGTAGCAAGAAGTTCCCATCTTCCTCGGTAACAACCGTACTGACTTCCCTGATTTGGCATAAGGGCATCATAAATTCTTGTCCTTTGCGGAACATAATTTTCATACAGCACACCCATAATTCTTTCAAATATATCGGGGCGTTCATCTCCGACAGCAATGGCAAACGCAAGCAAATCTCTTTGAAGCTGTGCCTCAGATGTGTGTCCGGAAACTCCGCTTCCGTCAAAAGGCCACTTTACTTCAAGCCCGTCCGACGCAATTTCAATTGTTCTCTCAATAAAATATTTCTTTGTGTTTTTGTCGAGAAGGTCATAACACCAGTCATAAACCTCGGCAACATGGAAAATAAGCTGTCCGGCAGGTCTGACATATTCATCACTGTACGCACCTGTAAAAACCACAGTATTAAGATAATTATTAAGTGCCGATATTGCTTTTTCGCCGCTTTCTTTATTCTTGTTTACCGCATAGTCAAAAGCAAGTGCTTCAATACACGCCGTAACGCCCGCGCTGTCATTTGTTTTTCCCGATGACGGAGCGGACAATCTGCCTGTAAACTCATTGCTTAGCCCTTCTTCAAGATTTAACTCTTGCATATTCCAAGCGTAAACATTATCGTCTTTATCTTTATCTTCTAAAATTCTTTCGATATCGCCTTCTTTAAAATATACCCTCGGATGCCTTTCTGGTAATTTTATATCTGCTTTTTTGTATGGGTTTGTTACTGTTGTGTCTTTTTCAATAAGATTTCCTAAAAGTCCGTAAGGCTGTTTTAAAATATCGTCAACAAAACAGAATTTATCAATATTTGCAGTGCCTTTGTTTGCTCTTATTCTTACCGTAACAGTATCGCCTTTTTTTACCGAAGAAACTGTATAAAGCTTCATCCATCTGAATTCTCCGTCTGTGTTCCCTATTGTTAACGGCTCATAATTACTGCCGTTAACCGAAATCAAAATCACATTTGAAGCCGCGTTTCCTCTCAAATATCCCCAAAAATAATATGTACCGCTCTTATCGCAATTTACCGAGAACGCCGCGTTTGCCGCATTACTCTTAACGGTAGATGCCGAAGATGCTCCCGTGTTGAAAATACCGCTTCCGCCTGACATTTTAAAGCTTGAGGTTATATCAAAAATGCTGTAACGGGTTATATCCTCCGCTTCAATTTCACATATTCCGTCGTGCGTGTCAAATGCTTTCGGAGCCGCCTGTTCCGTTCTTATGCCCATTTCAATATCGTCCGGAACGTAATTTCCGTCTTTTGTTATAACACATCTGTCAAAGCCAATATCCGAAGTCTGGCGGCGTATAAGTCTCACGCTTCCCACAGAACCTTCCTTTACGGAAAGCGAGCCGATTTTTATCCATACGGGGTCTCTCGGCTCTCCCGTCAGCCTGAAATTGGTATAAGAAGCTCCG
>CACZTG010000002.1 GCA_902783995.1 uncultured Ruminococcus sp.
AATTCGGCTCATCTTTCCGGTATATATCGCCGCGCGTTTGGATATAACGGTCCTATATACAATTGCGGTTATCCAAAAAATGATATTCTTTTTAAAGACAATTCAATAATACGAAAAAAAGTGAGAGCTCAATATAATTTAAAAAATGATACAAAAATACTCCTTTATGCCCCGACTTTTCGGGACGGCTTTGAAAATAAAGTTTGTTTTTCGGTTTATGATATTGATTTTGAACGGCTTTATCAGACAATAAACAAAGTTTTTGAAGAAAATTGGGTAATATTTATTAAATGGCATCCCGCAATTATAAACTCAATGAAAAAAATCAACAAGGATAGCCTTTATAATAATCATGTTATAAATGTAACCGAATATCCTGATATGCAGGAGCTCATATTGTCATGTGATATGTTTATATCCGATTATTCAAGCTGTATATTCGATGCCGCAATTACTGGAATACCCTGCTTTACATTCGCGACCGATTTTGAGGATTACAAAAGCGACAGAGGCGTTTATTATGAAATGGATGAGCTTCCGTTTCCTTACGCGAAAAATAATGATGAGCTTATGCAAAATATTGAAAACTTTGATACCGATGATTACAGCGCCAAATGGAAAGCCTTCGCGGAAAGGACAGGCTTGCACGAAACGGGACACGCCGCAAAGGATATCGCGGAAAAGATAATAAAGTTTATAAACGGAGAAAAAGTCGTATGGGAGTAAGTCAGACGGCGCCCGTCATTTTAGGAGTAATTGAGAATGAGAAGTAAAAAATCCGATGCAGGTTCTATAAAAAAGATCATATCCGTGGGACCCATAAGAATCTGTAGTTACATAAAAAAGAAGACAATCAGATTTACAGTGTTCGCAATCTATTATGTATGCAGATTAATGCCGCTCAAAAACAAAGTTATCGCATCGAGCTTTAACGGAAAAAAGTATGGCGATAACTCACAGTATATTATTGAAGAATTGCATAGAATTCATCCTGATCTGGATTTTGTCTGGGCTAAGGATGACGAATATAATTACAGTGTTCCGTCATATGTAAGAACAATATCATATTGGAGCAAACCATACAGGAGAGCCTATGAATATGCAACGGCGAAGGTTTGGATAGATACCCATCGGTTGAGACAGAATACAAGAAAAAGAAAGGGACAGTTATTTATAGAAACCTGGCACGGCGGAATCGCAATAAAAAAGCTTGATGGTGATGTACCTAAATTCCGGGTAAATGAAAATCTTATGAAGCAATTGAAAACGACAGATAAGTACGCTGATCTTTGGATATCAAATTCAGACCAGCTGACGGGTATTTACCGCAGAGCCTTTTATTGTACAGGTCATATATGGAAATGCGGTTATCCGAGAAACGATGTGTTGTTTAAGGATAACAGTGAAATCAGAAAAAAAATATGTGGATATTACAATTTAAAAGATGATGTGAAGATAATGCTGTATGCACCGACTTTCAGGGACAGCTTTGTGAATGGGAATATAGACATGAGCGTGTATAATGTGGATCATACACGGCTCTATAAAGCATTATGTGATAAATTTTCCGGTGAGTGGGTAATATTAACGAGAATGCATCCGTTTCTTGCAAATCGGGAAGAGGTTAGCGGTATTATTAAAGGCGACAATGTTATCGATGCTACAAAATATCCTGATATGCAGGAATTGTTATGCGCATGCGATGCTTTTCTCACCGACTACTCAAGCGGGATATTTGAGGCGGCGCTCAGAGACATACCTTGCTTTACCTTTGCCACAGACTTTGAGGATTATAAGGGAGACAGAGGAACATACTTTGAAATGGACGAGCTTCCGTTTCCTTATGCGAAAAACAATGATGAACTTGTAAATAATATAGAAAATTATAATCATGAAGAATACCTTGCTGATTGGGAGGCGTTTAAGAAAAGAACCGGATTTTATGAAACCGGACACGCCGCAAAGGATATTGCACACGTAATAAATGAGTTTGTTAACGGAAATAAAAAAGCTCTTGAAAAAGTCAAAAAGGAGAAATGTGTATAATGAATTGGTCTATTTTCTCGAAAAATAGAAAATATTTAATGGGACTTGCCATAACAATAGTTATAGTTTTTCATTGGTGTGAAAATTTCAAATTGTTGCTTGGTGATACAAATTACACCGCAATGTTCAGCCATATTGTTTCATTTGCAATAAGTAAGATTGTATGGATAGGCGCTTGCGGTGTTGAAATTTTTCTGTTTTTGTCCGGAATAGGTCTGTATTTTTCTTTCACAAAAAACTCTGATTTAAAGGCTTTTTATACAAAACGACTCATCGCTATCCTGATTCCGTATTTTATTATAGCCGTTCCGTACCTTTTGTGGCAAGATTTCATATATACAGACAGAGGATTTATGTGGTTTCTGGCAGACCTTTCTCTTTTCACCACTTTCACGCCGATTAACCGGCAATCCTGGTATGTCGCTTTAATATTAATTATGTACATAGTGTTTCCTTTGTTTTATTGGTTTATGAAAAAACAATCCGCTGTTAAATTTATAATTCTTGAAGCGGTTTTTTGTATGTTGCCGTTAATTGTGCAATATTTTAATTACGACTTGTTTAAATCCACCGAAGTAGCATTAACAAGAATCCCGACATTTATTTTGGGTGTCTATTGCGGAAGGTTTGTATATGAAAACAAAAAGATGAAATTCTTTCCGTTTTTACTCGTGATAGCTTTGGCAGCGACTATAACAATAAAGCGTATAATGATTTATAAGCTTGATATGTCCGTAACTGTCGTAAGCAGGTATGAAAAAGCATTCATAATGCTTTTGCTGCTTACTGCGGCAGCGTATATTTTAGATAAATTTACACTCAAAAGAACAAAAATGTTTCTTGCCTTTTTAGCGCCTATAACCTTAGAATTATATCTGACGCATGTTCAGGTAAGACGAATGTTCGCAAGATTATTTTTGAATTGCTGGACCGTATCGACTGTTAATTTAGCTTTTGTAAGCATAATAGCCATTTCACTTCCCATATCGCTGTATGTAAATAAGCTGTCGAAAAAACTATCCGGAAAGATAAAATCAAAAAAGTCTGAAAGCATAGGAGCTTACATAAAATGATTAATCCTGAATTAATAAAAGAATTAAAAAACAAAACTGTTTTAATTACAGGCGCCACGGGACTTATCGGGTATAATATAATATCAGAGTTAATTGAAGGCGGCAAGGATAAATCCGGCTTTCCTAAAATTATCGCGCTTGTACGCAATAAACAAAAGGCTGAAAATATGTTTAAAAATCACACTGATGCCGGCATAAAAATTGTTGTCTCGGATATATGTGACAGTATTAATATAGATGAACCGATAGACTACATAATACACGGAGCAAGTCAGACGGCAAGCAAAGCTTTCATAAATGAGCCGGTTGAAACAATAAACACAGCCATAAAAGGCACACTGAACATATTGGAGCTTGCAAAGGAAAAAAATGTAAAAAGCCTCGTCTATCTTTCAAGCATGGAAATATACGGCTCACCGATGGCGGATGAAAAAATAAATGAAGCTCACGGAACAAGCCTTGACACAATGTCTGTACGCTCATGTTACCCCGAAAGCAAGCGTATGTGCGAGAGCCTTTGCGCGTCTTACTGCGCCGAACACGGCGTTCCCGCAAAAGTTGTACGGCTTACGCAAACCTTCGGACCGGGGGTAAGATATAACGACAGCAGAGTTTTCGCGGAATTCGCGCGCTGCGCGATTGAAGGCAGAGATATAGTTCTTCATACAAAGGGTGAAACAAAGCGCAATTACTTATATACCGATGACGCGGTATCCGCTATACTGACCGTACTCTTGAAGGGTAAGGACGGTGAAGCTTATAACGCGGCGAATGAGGAAACCTATTGCTCGATATATGAAATGGCAAAATTAGTTGCGGAAAAATGCGCGAAAGGGAAAATAAACGTTGATATTAGCCTCGAAGATATTGATAAATTCGGCTATGCCCCGACACTTAAAATGAATCTTGACACATCAAAATTACAAAAGCTCGGCTGGACTGCCGAGGTTGATCTTAAAAATATGTTTGACAATCTCATAGAATATATGATGAAAAATCGTCAGAAGTAGGAGAATATAAGATATGATAAATAAAAACGCTATGATAGTAGGCGGCAGTAACGGAATTGGTCTGGCTTTGACACATAAGCTGTTAAATGAAGGATATAATAAAATATATGTTGCGGATAAAGCTATGCCCGATACGGAAAATGAAAAAATCGAGTATATATATGTTGATTTGACCGATTGCGATTATGAAATATTCAAAAAATATATGGATATAGATACGCTTATTATTACCGCCGGTTTTGGTCGTGCCGCGCTTTTTGAAACTATTGAACAGAAAGAAATAGAAAACAGCTTTAAAGTAAATTCAGCTGCCGTTGCCGGCATAATAAAAGCATATTATGAAAAACTCAAATCGAAAGATGATTTTTACTGTATGGTAATGGGCAGTATAGCAGGCCTTATTTCTTCTCCGTTTTTTTCTTTGTATGCTGCCACAAAAGCCGCTGTTTGCAGATTTATTGAAAGCATAAATATTGAGCTTGAAAAGTCCGGCTCAAATAACCGTATATTAAATGTATCACCGGGCTCACTTAACGGTACTCGCTTTAACGGAAAAGAAAATCAAATAGAACTGCTTGCCGGTTTGACAAGCGAAATCATTATAAAAATGCGTAACAGAGAACAATTATTTATTCCCGACTATGAAAATGTGTACAAAAACGTTTTAGACCGGTATAACAGTGACCCTCATAAGTTCGGAATTGAAAGCTATGATTATAAAATAAACAGCGGAAGGATAAACAACAATCCTCAAATAAAGGTTGGATATTTAAGCGGGACGTTTGACCTTTTCCACATAGGACATCTTAATTTGCTTAAGAGGGCAAAAAAATATTGTGATTACTTAATCGTAGGCGTACATAAAGACGCGTCTCATAAGGGTAAAGATACATATATACCATATGAAGAAAGAAAAGCCATTCTTGAAAGCATCAAATATGTTGATAAGGTTATACTTGCAAAGTATGAGGATATGGACGTATATAACGATTTTAAATATGATTTTTTGTTTGTCGGTTCTGATTATAAAGGAACAGCCCGGTTTAAAAGATATGAAGAATTTTTTGCGGATAAAAATGTAAAAATAATATATTTCCCATATACAAAAGGGACGAGCAGTACCCAATTAAGAGCCGCGCTTGACAAAAGCCGGACGGGAGAATGAAATGAAAAAAATAAGTGTGATCATACCGGTGTATAATGTAGAAAAATATCTTGACAGATGCATAAAGTCTGTTTTAAATCAGACATATACTGATTTTGAGCTTATACTTATAGATGACGGCTCAACCGATAAAAGCGGCGAAATTGCGGACAGCTACGCAAAATCGGACAGCAGAGTTATAGTAAAACACGTAAAAAACGGCGGCTCGTCATCTGCAAGGAATATAGGACTTGATATTGCTTCCGGCGAATACATAACATTCATTGATTCCGACGATTATGTGGATTCCGATTATCTTGAAACACTTGAAAAAAATATGACGGATGATGTGGACCTTGTAGCAACACAAGCAGAGTACTCCAACGAAAAAGGCGAGCCTGTCTATGTACTTGACCCGCCTGTTGAAATGAAAACCACATACAGCGATACAAGAAACTATATGGGACGAAACCGTCATTTTTGGGCATGTATGGCGCTGTATCGCAGAGATGTATTGGGAACTCTCCGGTTTGATTTGTCCTACCACGTAGGTGAAGATGTGCTTTTTTATTACACATATATGCGTAAAACACGTAAAATAAAGCACTTGTCAAAAAGAATGTATCATTATGTGCTATACACTGAATCTGCGTGTCACGGAACTTTTAATATAAAAAAATTCACCGAATACTATGCTTGGGAGCACATATGTAATATGAACGCGGACATACCGAAGGTGCAGCGTATATGCAGAGGTGAATACGGAAAGCGTATGTTCAGGCAGCTGTTGCTTATGCGTAAATCGCATACGGACAATGAAGAAATAAAGAAAAAAATCCGTAAATGTATGCGCAAAAACTTTTTTTGTTATATGC
>CACZTG010000003.1 GCA_902783995.1 uncultured Ruminococcus sp.
ATTAAATAGAAAATCAAAAAAATGTATTTTCTTATATAATAATAAGAAAATTGCTTGCGTTAGACCGAGTTTGTCAGCGCTCTGTGCGGACAGCTACTTTATGCTGCCCGCCGTTTTTTTATATTCTTCATAGCTCATAAGCTGATTTACCGCCTGCAAAAGCGCGTTTGACGATAAATTTTCAGGCAAGTTGAGAAGCTTTTTCAGCTTGCCGCGTTTTTCCTTGCTGCAAGCCGTTCCGGAAAAACCGTCCTCATAAAAATCTTTTTTTGTTACGGCTCTGCCCTGTTTTTCGGAGACGACTGGAGCCGCTTTTAAAATCACATCCACTATAATATCCTTATCCACTCCTTCAACTCCCAAAAAGCCGTCCTTTGAAAAGCTTTCTTTGCGGGCCTCTTTTCCGTGAATTTGCGGAATATAAGCGTGCTTTATATTTTCCTTTTTAACGCTGCCGTTTAAAAAATTTCTTATCAAAAAGCCTGCCCTGTCAGAATCGGTAAAAACAATTATCCCCGTTTCTTCAGCCACCTTGCGTATATAGTCAAGCTTTTCTTTGTCGGCGCAAACCGAAAACCCCGTTGTTTCTATTATAAGCGTGTCAAAAATTGATGACAGCTTAATTTTATCGTATTTGCCTTCAACAACAATCGCTTCTTTAATCTTAATTTTCTCTCCCAAAAACCTCACCACCCGAAAATATTGCGGTATATCAAAAACGACACATTATGTAAACTCCGTTTGCGATTTACAAAACACCGTTATTATTTTATCACAGCTTTTACTTTTTGTAAACCTTTTTTTACTGCTGAAAAAAAATTTTTTTGCGAAAAGGCAGGTATAAAGCGAAACCGGAAAAGTTAAAAATTTTTCACTAAAACGATGTAAAAAAACATATCATAATGTTGAAAAAAATCGAAATACACTGTTTTGATTATATTTTTTTTGAAAAAACAGCTTAATATTGCGAGTTTTTCACATTTTCCATTAGTTTTCCACATTTTTGGTTCAAGTAACTCATTTTTATACATTATGTAAACCAAATTATAAAAAGTTTTCCACATTGGCATAGGATTACCGTTTATAAATGTTGAAAACTTGCCCTGTTTATGGGCAAAAACAAGAAAACGATATGGAAAACTATGTGGAAATTGTGGAAATCAAATGTGGAAAACTAAAGTCCGTATAAATGTTCGTAAACTATAAACAAATATTTTTGTAAACCTTACAGTATATTATGTAAACCTATTACGCCGCACAATTAATTTATGAAGTATTTTTTATGTGCTTTTAAAGATTTCTTTTGTCATAAGCCTGTTTTTTTAAAATATTGTATTTTCGTGAAATTGTTATTTAATTTTCATACAGTTTTCACAATTACCTTGTATAATGGGAGCATAAGGTAATATCTTATCTGTAAAAAACCACATTGATACCGGGCGATTTCCTCCCAAAATCGTATTGCCGTTTTTTAATGTGCGGGGTTAATAAAATTTATAACCGCAAAGCGAAATTTACAGTCTTCTTAACCAAGCCTTGACGGTTTATCAAAAAAATAATCGACAGGCTTTTTATTAACCCCATTTTTACTGACGTGACGCCGGGTAATCCGGCTGTACTATAAATTTTTTCATATCATACTCCCAAGAAAAGAGCGTACCGCAAAGTTTTTTACGGTATGCTTTTTTCTATGTATATTTTTTCTTAATAAATACAAAATATATCATATACTAAAATAAGGAGGTTAACAAAGTGAAAAACAATTCTGTTAAACTTTTTTCTTTCCTTTGCGTTTTTATGTGCTGCGCGTTAATTTTTTGCGGCTGTACAGGCAAAAACAATATGGGTAATACAGATGACAACAGCGACGCGTCTTCCGTGACAGATAACCGGGATAATGAAAACGAGGTTAGGATTACGCTTCCCGCCGCGATGTTTGAGAGCATAGACGCCGCAAAAGAAGAAGCAAAGCAAATTATAAACCAAGAGGGCGTCATAAGCGCCGAAACAGCCGAGGACGGCTCCCTTGACATTGTAATGACAAAGGACGGCCATAAGAAAACGCTTGAACAGCTTAAACAATCCGTAAGGGACGCGGCAGAGGAAATGCAGAAGGACGGAAGCTCCGATTCGATAAAAAAAGTAACTTTAAACGAAGCTTTGTCGGAGGCTGAAATTACCGTAAGCAGCGAGGAGGATTTTAAAGCCTCGAGCGATAATTTTCAGGTTTTCGCTTTAGGGCTAAAAATGCTGTATTACCGCCGTTATAACGGCGATGAAAGCGCTAATGCGACAATAAAACTGCGTGACGAAAAAACAAACGAAATTTTTGATACAAAAATATATCCGCAGGAATAATATTTTTTGACAGACTGTGATAAATTTCTACATTTTATCACAGTCTGTTTTTTATTTTTTAGGTGGTAAAAGCTTGCAATTTCGGTATAAATATGGTATAATATATCTGTATGCTATTATATAATAGTAGATTTATGATTTTCATTCTTTTCAGATTAATAATAAAAGCTCTTTTAAAGGAGCGGAAAGGTATAATAATGGCAAATGAAGAAACACTTGACATAAATCTTGTGTGGCGTGACGCAACCGAGCTTTTAAAGCCCGAAATGGTTGAGGTTACATATTCAACATGGATTGAGCCTCTTGAGCCGATTGAGCTTAAAGCAAATGAGTTTATTTTAAAAACGCCCCTCGCTATGTCAAAAAACGTAATAGAAAAAAATTATATTGATAAAATATCAAACGCGCTTTTTAAAGCCTGCGGTTTCCCTGTAAAAGCGGTTATTTTAACCGAAACCGAGGCGGAAGCGTACGAAAAAAACAAACCAAAGGTTTTTGTTCCGCAGGACGATACCGATTTCGGGCTTGTTCCGGAA
>CACZTG010000004.1 GCA_902783995.1 uncultured Ruminococcus sp.
ATGATTTTTTCGGGATTTTCCGCCTTTGATACAGCGTCGGCAATGGCTCCGCCCATATTGCCAGTACCTATAAAACCGAATTTATACATTTTAAAAGCTCCCCTTTCATCAAAGAATTATCTTATCTGTCCGTTTCCGTATATTTTATATTTGTATGCCGTAAGCTCACAAAGTCCCATAGGACCTCTTGCGTGAAGCTTTTGAGTGGAAATTCCCATTTCACAGCCAAGTCCGAATTCTCCGCCGTCGGTAAAACGGGTAGAGGCGTTTACATAAACCGCTGCACTGTCTGTAAGATTTAAAAATTTTTCGGCTGCCTGCTTGTTTTCGGTTATTATAGCTTCACTGTGGCCGGTTGAGTGAGCCGCTATATGCTCTATTGCCTCATCAAGACTTGTGACAACCTTTACAGCTAAAATATAATTAAGAAATTCCGTGTCGAAATCCTTTTCCGATGCCGTTTTTCCTTCTATGTACAAAGCCGCTTTACGGTCGAGCCGAAGCTCCACGGGAATCAGTCCGTTTTTTTTGCGTTCATCTGTAAGAAGATGTTTTAACCGCGGCAGAAAATTGTCGGCAACGCTTTCATGCACAAGCAGAACTTCCTCGGCATTGCAGACGGAAGGTCTGCTTGTTTTTGCGTTTTCAACTATTTTAAGCGCCATATCAAGGTCTGCCTTCTCATCAATATATATATGACAAATGCCGGTGCCTGTTTGTATGCAAGGAACGGTAGCATTTTTTATGCAGGCGTCTATAAGTCCTTTGCCGCCTCTTGGAATAAGCAAATCAATATAACCGTTTGCCACCATAAGCATAGCCGCACTTTCACGGCTCGTGTCTGTTATGAGATTTATACAGTCCGCCGTAATATTACAGTCTTCAAGAGCTTCTCTTAAAACCGATACTATTGCTGCCGAAGAATTAAACGCCTCTTTTCCGCTTCTCAGCACACAGACGTTTCCGCTTTTAAAACACAGCGCGGCAGCGTCAGAGGTAACATTCGGACGGCTTTCGTAAATTATTGCGACAACACCGAGCGGCACAGAGGTTTTTTCAATTATAAGCCCGTTTGGGCGCACTGTTTTTTCAAGAATTTTACCGATAGGATCTTCAAGCTCCGAAACGTCTCTTATTCCGTCAGCCATAGCTTTTATGCGTTGTTCGTCAAGCTTAAGCCTGTCAAGCATAACGTCCGACACCGTATTTTTTGCTTTTTCCGTATCAAGACGGTTTGCGTCAAGAATTTTATCGGTGTTTTTTTCAAGGTATTCCGCCATTTTAAGTAATGCTTCATTTTTTGTTTTCGCATTCAGAAGAAGCATATCGTTTTTTGCCATTACGGCGTTTTTTAAAATATCCGATGTTTTCATACTAACCGTTCTCCTTTATAAACCGCGTGCCGACAGGCTTTCCCTCCACAATGTCATATAGTTTTTTGGGATATGCTCCGTTTGCGATTACCATATCGCAGCCGGACTTTGTTACAAGCTCCGCGGCCTTTATTTTTGTTGCCATTCCGCCTGTTCCGAGCACTCCTTTTCCGTCCGAAAGAGCCACAATATCGGGTGTTATTTTTCTTACGACCTCTATCATTTCGGCATCGGGATGCGTTTTAGGATTTTTATTGTACAGCCCGTTAATATCTGATAAAAGCACAAGTAATTCCGCGTTTATACTTGAAGCGATAATAGCGGACAGAGTATCGTTATCACCTATTTCGATTTCATCGGTTGAAACGGTATCGTTTTCGTTAATAATCGGGAGAGCTCCAAGCTCAAGCAGCTTATAAAGCGTATTTTCAAAATTTTTTCTGTGACGCTCATTTTCTATATCAATGCCCGTTATAAGAAGCTGACCGACCGTATGATTATATTCCGCAAAAAGCTTATCATATACATACATAAGCTCGCATTGCCCGACAGCCGCCGCCGCCTGCTTTGAAGCTATATCCTCCGGTCTGCCGCCGAGGCCGAGCTTGCCTACACCCATACCTATTGCTCCCGACGAAACGAGTATTATTTCGTGTCCGCTGTTTTTAAGGTCGCTCATAACCTTGCAAAGCTGTTCGATTCGCCTTATATTAAGCCTGCCCGTGGAATGGGCGAGTGTCGATGTACCTATTTTTATAACAATTCTCATACTTTTTTAATCATACCTTCCGTTAAAATTTATGTTTTAAAAAACGCTCAAAACTTGCATTACGGCGCCTATAACAAGTGTTAAACCCATACAGGCTATAAGCACCCAGGCGACTATTCTTTTTTTTCTGTCATATTTATTCATTCTTCAAACAACTCCTTAATATATCTGTTTCGGCCGCGGTAAGCTCACGGACCTGTCCCGTTTCAAGACTGTCATCAAGCGCCACTCCCGCAAAGGTTATTCTTTTAAGATACAAAACACGGTTGCCGCATTTTTCAAACATTCGCTTTACCTGATGAAACTTTCCTTCGTATATTGTAACCTCGCAGACAGAATTTTCCCCTTCCGAAATAACTTTTAAATCACCGGGGAGTGTTGTATATCCGTCCTCATCTATGTATATGCCTTTTCTGAAGGCTTTAATGTCCTTTTCGCTTATTTTCCTTTCCGCTGTCGCGAGATAAACCTTCGGGACCTTCTTTTTTGGGGAAAGCAGTCTGTGCGCAAGCTCACCGTCATTGGTAAAAACAAGAAGCCCCTCAGTATCTTTATCAAGTCTGCCGACGGGAAAGGGCTCATACCTCAAAAACTCTCGCGGCACAAACTCCATAACCGTGCGTTCGCGCCTGTCTTCTGTAGCTGTTATAAAACCCGCAGGCTTATTCATCATAAAATATATATATGGTTTATAAACAAGCGGTTCACCGTCAAGTGTGATTATATCCGTTTCGGGGTTAATATGAGCTGACGGGTCTGTTAAAACGCTGCCGCCCACCGTTACCCGCTTTTCTTTTAAAACAGCTTTTATTTCCTTTCGGCTGTAATCGGAAAACGACGCAAGAAATTTATCAAGCCGCATTATAAATCACTCTTTCTTTTCCAGGTATCAATATCGGAATTAGCAATCGCGTGAAAAATTCTGCCCTTTATGCCGTGGTGCTTCCTGCTAAGCTCCGCTATAAAATCCTTCATATCCTGCCTGTTGGTTTTACCGTCCGACGGGCAGGGGTTAAAAATAACCGGTACATTGTTATCTCTTACAAAGCGTTTTATTTCACGCTCCTCAATATATATAAACGGTCTTATAAGAGTAAGTTTTGTTCTGTCAAGATAGGTGACGGGCGAAAAACAGCCTATTCGTGCCTCATTGAAAAGACACAGAAAAAAGGTTTCAAGCACATCGTCATAGTGATGACCGAGCGCGACTTTATTGCAGCCGAGCGCTTTTGCCTGCTCGTGAAGGGCTCCGCGGCGCATTTTCGCGCAAAGCGAACAAGGGTTTTTCTCGTGACGTATATCGAAAACGACCTCTCCGATTTGCGTTTTTACCAAAGTCAGATTTATATCTTTTTCCTCGCAAAGATTTAAAAGAGGTGCGTAATCCGCTCCCTTAAAGCCGAGGTCAAGACAAACCGCTTCAAGCTCAAATTTTTTAGGATAAAACCTTTGAAGGGCTTTAAGAGCCAGCATAAGGCTTATACTGTCTTTCCCGCCCGACACGCCGACCGCGATACGGTCTCCTTCTTCAATCATATTGTAATCTTCAACCGCTTTGCGTACATGGCTCAAAACCTTTCTCATTTGCAAGCCCCTTTTTTAATCCATAATCCATATGCTGTCAATACCGTTTATTTTTTCCTCCGCGCCGAAACCCTCCGTTGTCCTTGTTTCCTCAATCGGTGTTATAAAGCCCGTTGCGGGGTCACATACATAAAACGTACCGTTTGTTAC
>CACZTG010000005.1 GCA_902783995.1 uncultured Ruminococcus sp.
AATCGGCGGTGACTCTATGCTTGATTTTGAAGATTGGTATCAATGGAGGAAACTCATAAAAATGTGCGCCTTTGCCGTCGGAGCAAGAACAATGGAGCAAAAACAGGCTGTTGAAAAAGCCGCAAACGAAAAAAGGGAGTGCTTTGACGCGGAGATATATGTTCTTGATTTTACGCCCGATGAAGTTTCGTCAACCGAAATAAGAGGCGGAGCGACAAAGGAAGCGGTACCGGAAAAGGTGCTTGAATATATAAAAAAGAATAAATTGTATCAAGGGTTTTGATAATTATGAATTATGAGGAAATGGATAAAAAGCTTAAAGGCTGCCTTAAGCCCGAAAGGTATGAACATTCAAAGGGTGTTGAAGAGCTTGCGGTAAGGCTTGCGGAAAAGTGGGGAGCGGACGCTCGAAAGGCACGGCTTGCCGGGCTTCTGCATGACAGCGCGAAAAATGCGGATAAAGAGTCAAACCGCCTTATAATTGAAAAAATCGGCGCGGATGAGGCAATAAAGACTTCGCCTTCACTTTGGCACGGTCCTGTCGGGGCATATCTTTTAAAAGAGGATTACGGCGTTGATGATGCGGAAATTTACGATGCCGTTTATTATCATACTGTCGGCAAAGCGAAAATGAGCCTTTTAACAAAAATAATATATGTTGCGGACGCGCTTGAGCCGGGCAGGGACGCTTATGCCGGATGGACGGCGGCTTGCCGTGAAAAGGCTTTTGAAAATCTTGACGCGGCGCTTCTTGAGGTTGCCGACAGGACAATAAAGTCTCTGATTGACAGAAAGCTTAAAATAAATACAGGCTGTGTTGACATACATAACGAAATGGTTGAAAAATTGAAGAAATAACCGCTTTTTTATTGACATTTTTTTTCTGTTGATATATAATAAAATATGGCAGTTTATTTTAAATAACCGGAGAGAAAGGTATGATTAAGTATGAAAACCACATATGAAATTACACTTGGCGGAGTAAAAAGAGAATTGACACTTTGCCCTTTAAATGAGAATTTGCAAATTGCGGGATTTGTTGTACTCGGCGATTATGAGCTCACCGAAGCGTGCGCAAGGGAGCTTGTAAAAATCGCGCCCGAACATGATTATATGCTCACGGCAGAATGTAAAGGAATACCGCTCATTCATGAAATGGCGAAAATGCTGGGCGAAAAGACTCATTTTGTCGCAAGAAAAAAAGCGAAGCTTTATATGAAAAATATATTCAGCGCCGCTGTAAAATCAATAACCACAGAGGGCGACCAAATGCTTTATCTTGACGGTAAGGACGCGGAGCTTATAAAGGGCAAGAGGATTTTAATTATAGATGACGTAATAAGCACGGGTGAGTCCATACGCGCGCTTGAACAGCTTGTGCTTGAAGCCGGTGGCATCGTTGCGGGCAAGCTTTGCGTGCTTGCGGAGGGTGACGCTCAGGGCAGAAGCGATATTAAATATCTTGCACCTCTTCCGCTTTTTGATAAAGAGGGCAATCCGATAGCCTGACGTTTGAGGCGGGATCGGATTGGAAACGTCAGTATAGAGTAATAAACAAAAAAAGACAAGCATATATTTATTTATAGCTTGTCTTAGACCTATAAAGCCTTGACTCCATAAGGTCTTCTGACGGCACTACAAAAGCCGGAAAGGAATGTTTAAATTTGAAAGAAAAAAACAATGAACTCGGACAATCGGTGCTTAAAGGCTCTATTATTCTTGTTGCCGCCAATCTGCTTGTAAAAGTAATAGGAGCGCTTTTTAAAATCCCCATTACAAATCTTCTCGGTAACGAGGGTATGGGGTATTTCAGCTCCGCATACACAATATATTCGGGGCTTTTCACGGTCGCGACGGCAGGACTTCCCGTTGCCATCGCGAAAATGATTGCAGAAAGTACGGCTCACGGTAATCTTCGTGAGCTAAAACGTACTCACGGTGTTTCGTATATACTTTTCGCGTTTGTCGGCGTAGTCGGCTCTGCTGTGCTGTTTTTCGGCGCGGATGATTTTATTAAAGCCTACGGAGATAACTCTTTGTGCATAAAAATCGTTGCGCCGGCGCTTTTTTTTGTCGCGATAATGAGCGTTTACAGAGGCTTTTTTCAGGGGCTTTCCGATATGTACCCCACGGCGATAAGTGAGCTTATCGAATCGGGAACAAAGCTTCTTTTGGGTTATCTTGCGGCATATATTTTTCTTAAAAAAGGGCTTGTATTCGGCGCCGCGGGGGCAATAAGCGGGGTTACCGCGGGAAGTGTTTTCGGCTGTGTTTTTTTAATTACAATGTTTTTTAAAAAGCGTAAAAAAATATACGCTTCACTCGACGGCAGCCTTAAACCGCCTTCTTACATAAGCATTTTCGGAAGACTTATGGGTGTCGCGCTTCCCGTGACGGTCAGCGCCTCGGTATTTACGATAACAAATTTAATCGACGTGTTCCAGATAGGCAGAAGGCTTTCACTTATTGCGGATAAAATTCCTCAGGAGCAGATTGACAGATGTATTAAATATATGGATAAAGCGATAGCCGCTTCGGGAGATAAAACCGCGGCAATAGTAAACAGCCTTTACGGTATGTACACGGCAAAGGTAATAACCATGCTTAACCTTTTGCCGGCAATAGTTGTTGCCGTTTGTCTGCCGCTTGTGCCCGCCATCGCGCGTTCGTTCGCGTCAAAGGATTATTCTGAGGTTTCAAAAACAACTCAGATGTCGGTTAAATTTACGGTTATTTTTTCGCTTCCGGGAGCTGTAGGTATAGGAATACTTTCAGACCCTATACTTCGCGCGCTTTTCGGCAGTAATGACGCGTCGTTTCTGTTAAGGCTTATTACTCCCGCTATTGTAAGCGTTTCGCTGGTACTTGTCACAAATGCTATTTTACAGGCAACGGGAAATGTTATTGTTCCCGTTATAAATATAGCTGTCGCGGGCATAACGAAGGTTATAATTAATTATTTTCTTCTTGTGATTCCATGGATAAATATTAACGGCGTGGCAATAGGCACATCTGTTTGCTATTTGATTTATATGACACTGAACCTTTACTATGTAATAAAAGTTACAAAGCCGAATTTCAGCATATATGAAATCGTGGTTAAACCGATAATCTCGGCCGCCGTTATGGGCATAGCTGTTTTTGCCGTAAACGGTGTGCTTACGCATTTTCTGGGAATTTCAAGGCTTGCCGCCATTATATGTACGGCTGTCGGAATAGGCATAGGGGGTATAATATATCTTGTTATGCTGTTTGTAACGGAAACTCTGAAAGAAGAAGAAATAAGGGAGCTTCCGAAGGGTGATAAAATCGTAGAGGTACTTTCGGAAATCGGGCTTATTAAACGCTTAAAGGATTGATAAAATGGATTTTGAATTTAAAGACAGATATAATATTGATGATTTTCTTAAAATAACCGCTATTCTCCGAGGCGAGGGCGGTTGTCCGTGGGATAGAGAGCAGACATACGAAAGTCTGAAAAAATATGTGCTGGAAGAAGCGTATGAGGTTATTGACGCTTGCGATACAGGCGGTATGAAGCTTGCAGATGAGCTTGGAGATTTGCTTTTGCAGATAACCTTGCTTTCGCAGATAGGCACGGAGGACGGCACGTTTTGCTTTGACGATGTATGCGACCTTGTTTCAAAGAAAATGATTAAGAGGCATCCTCATGTTTTTGGCAATGTTAAAGCCGATACAAGCGAGCAGGTGCTTGATAACTGGGAAAAAATAAAACGCGGTGAACGTGATATTAAAACTGTTTCCGGGGCGATGCGGGATATTACAAAGGGTATGCCCGCACTTCTTCGGGCGTATAAAATACAAAGCAAAGCGGCAAAAGTCGGCTTTGACTGGGATAATGTTTCGGGCTGCCTTGATAAAGTCCGCGAGGAAACGCTTGAGGTCGAAAAAGCGATTGAAAACGGCAGCGAGGAGGAAATAAAGAAGGAGATAGGCGACCTTCTCTTTGCCGTCGTAAATGTGGCGCGGTTCCAAAAGGTAAATCCGGAGCTTGCCGCGGAAGAAGCCAATAAAAAATTTATGCGCCGCTTTGAGTATGTTGAAAAAGAGGCGGCAAAGAGCGGAAAAAATCTTGAAGATATGACTCTTAAAGAAATGGACAAGCTTTGGGATAAGGCAAAGGCTTTGGAGGCGGAACTGTAAAAGGAAAGGATATTTATGAGGATTGATAAGTTTTTAAAGGTTTCGAGGCTTATAAAACGCAGGTCTGTCGCAAACGAAGCGTGCAGCGGCGACAGGGTGCTTATAAACGATAAAGCGGCAAAGCCCGGCGACAGAGTAAAAGTCGGTGATATTATAACCCTTCGCTTCGGCAGCAATGTAATTAAGGTTGAGGTGCTTTCCCTTGACGAGCATGTTACAAAAGATGCGGCAAAAGAAATGTACCGGGCAATTATTTCGTAGCTTTTTCGGAAAATAAACCGGTGATTTTTTAGTAACTTTTACCCTTGACGGCGGGTAATATTTATGGTAAAATATATTTGTTTGGATTTTCTTATAAATAAGGGGATGTCTATATATGAAAAACACGGAAAAAACAATGGAAAAGATAGTCGCGCTCTCAAAAAGCAGGGGTATAATTTATCCGGGCTCCGAAATTTACGGCGGGCTTGCGAATACTTGGGATTACGGACCTCTCGGCGTAGAGCTTAAAAA
>CACZTG010000006.1 GCA_902783995.1 uncultured Ruminococcus sp.
AAAACCGCAAGCTTTACGGCTTCGGTGTGAAAGCGTAAAAGAGGAGGCGAAAAAAATGTTTAGTATAATGAAAAATTCAAAATATTGTTTTATTATTTCGGCAGCCATCATTTTAATCGGAGTTATCTGTCTTATTGTTAATGGCGGCTTCGCCACCGACATTGATTTTGCCGGCGGCTGTAAAATGGTCGTTGATACAAAGGACGCAAAGGATATTTCGTCCGACACAATTAAAAAAGCTGTTGAAGGTGCGGGATATAAATATTACGGCGTTGTTACTATGGGCGAAAATCAAATGCAGATAAAGCTCTCAAATGTTGATGACGTAAAAGAGAGAACAAAAGTTTATGAAGCGGTTAAGGAAGCGGCAGGGCTTAAAGCAAACGATTATCTTTCGTGCGAAAACATAAGCGCAACGCTCAGCTCCGACCTTCTGACAAACGCTCTTATCGCTCTTATTGTTGCTATCGTGCTCATACTTGTATATATTTATATCCGTTTTGAGTTCGCAGCAGGTATCGCGGCGGTTATCGCGCTTTTACATGACTCTCTTATAATGCTGTCATTTTACGCGATTTTCCGTTTCACCGTCAATTCAACCTTTGTTGCCGCAATCCTTACAATTATCGGTTATTCCGTAAACGCAACAATTATTGTATTTGACCGTGTGCGTGAAAACAGAAAATATGTGGGTAAATCGTCATTTGAGGAAGTTTGCGAAAAGAGTGTAAAACAGACGCTTCGCAGAACGGTAAATACAACCATTACGACTCTTATAGCTCTTATTGCACTTTATATTTTAGGCGCTGATTCAATCAAAGCCTTTGCAATTCCGCTTATGATAGGTGTTATTGTAGGTACCTATTCATCTGTTATGCTTGCGGCTCCGCTTTGGAAGCTCATAAGAGGCAACGGAAATTCGCAGGTTAAAAGAAAAAAAGCGTAAAACGAAAGGATTGATTTTAAAATGTTAAGTAAAATATTTAAACCAAAAGTATGTCTTTGGCTTATAGTTGCGCTTCTTGTTGTTTCCATTTGTTTTGTACCGTTTACAACCTCGTACTTTATGGGTACAAAAATTCCTACAGGAACGCTTCTCGTACTTCTTCCGATACTTCTCGGAGTTATTTACGCCATTATAGTTTCCTGTGAGCCGGAGAAAATGACAGACAAAAAGAGAAATATTTTTTCTATTGTATATGCGCTTCTTTTTGTCGTGTTTTATGCGCTTGATATTTGGGCAATTGTTTATGCAATAATGAAAATGCATTAAAAATCTGCGGCTGGCTGTTACGGTCAGCCGCAATTTATTATATTTAAAAGTTTAAAGCGGTGATAATTATGGCTTCAAAAAGCAAAACAGTATATCTGTGTGACGAGTGCGGCTACGAAAGCCCGAAATGGCTTGGAAGATGTACCTCCTGCGGCGCATGGAACAGCCTTAAAGAACGCAAAATAAGCGTTTCTCCCGCCGGCGCTTCTCCCGAAAGAAAGCTTGCGCCGGACTCAAAAGTTGTAACGCTAAAAAGCGTAACCGCATCAAATGAAGAACGGCTTCTTTGCGGCATAGGTGAACTTGACAGAGTCCTTGGCGGAGGTCTTGTAATCGGTTCACTTGTACTTGTCGGAGGCGACCCCGGTATAGGTAAATCCACACTGCTGCTTCAAACGGCAGGTCTTATGGCGGAAAAAGCAGATGTTCTTTATATTTCGGGCGAGGAATCAGAAAAACAAATAAAAATGCGTGCTGACAGGCTCGGCAGCGGCGACAAAGATATCAGGCTTTACTGTGAAACAAATATTGACAAAATTCTTTCCGCCGCTGAAAATTTAAAGCCTGATGTTATGATAATCGATTCAATCCAAACGGTTTACAGCGAAGAAATATCTCTGTACCCGGAAGCATAACCCAGGTCAGAGAATGTTGTATGATGCTTATGAAATACGCGAAACAGTCCGGAACGGCTGTATTTATCGTCGGTCACGTTACAAAAGAAGGTACTATCGCAGGACCGAGAATTTTAGAGCATATGGTTGACTGTGTGCTGTATTTTGAGGGTGAACGCCATCAAAGCTACCGCATACTTCGCGCCGTCAAAAACCGTTTCGGCTCAACCAACGAAATCGGTGTGTTTGAAATGGAAGGCGACGGACTTCACGAGGTTGAAAACCCCTCTACCGCTCTTTTAATGGGCAGGCCGAAAGATACGCCCGGCTCTGCGGTTGTTTGTACGGTGCAGGGAAGCCGTCCCATACTTGCCGAAATTCAGGCTCTCACCTCTCCTTCCGGCTACGGAAACCCCAGAAGAATGGGTACAGGGCTTGATTATAACCGCACCGCTATGCTTCTTGCCGTAACCGAAAAAAGGCTTGGTCTTAACCTTCAGAATATGGATATATACATAAATGTCGCAGGCGGATTGAAAATAAACGAACCGGCTGCAGACCTCGCTGTTATTATGGCGGTTGTAAGCGCATACACGGGCAAACCAATACCCGAAGATGTTGCTGCAATCGGTGAAACAGGCTTAACGGGCGAGATACGAAGTGTTAATCTTATAGACAAAAGAGTGAGCGAGCTTTCAAAAATGGGCTTTAAAAGGTGCATTGTCCCCGGCGGCTGTAAGGTCAAAGCCCCGGACGGCACCAAGCTTCTTTACGCGGATAATCTTTCTGCCGCAGTAAGGCTCTGCTTTAGCGGCAAAAAGGAGGAAAACGTATGATTTTACAAGCTCCCGCCAAAATAAATTTCAGTCTTGACATAACCGGTAAACGTGAGGACGGATACCACGAAGTCAAAATGATTATGGAAACCGTTTCCCTGTACGATACCGTAAAAATATTTAAAGGAAAAGGCATAAAATTAAGGTGCAGTCTCCCCTACGTCCCCGTAAACGAAAAAAATATCGCCTATAAAGCGGCGGCGGCTTTTTTTGAGGAAATCGGAGGCGGCGGCGCTTTTATAGATATTGTAAAGCGAATACCTGTCGCGGCGGGACTTGCCGGAGGCAGTACGGA
>CACZTG010000007.1 GCA_902783995.1 uncultured Ruminococcus sp.
CTGACGAAAACAAATTACCCGATTATGAAGGAATGTTCGAGAAAGCCGAAGGCAGCGATAAATCCGGAAGCAAGGTTCTTTTACGCATACTTTTGCAAAACAAAAAGGACTTTATAATTTCCGTTTTGTTTTATCTTCTGAAAAACGCTCCCGTATGGTTTACGCCCATTGTTATTTCAAATGTGATAAACATTGCCACCGACAAAATAAGCGGCAAGGGCGGTGAGCTTTCGGGGATATGGTTTTGGGCGGTTATCGGCTTTGCGGTGCTTTTTTCAAATATTCCGCTTCACGTTATTTATATTCATTTTACAAGTCACGCCCTGCGCAATATCGGCGTGGGTATGAGAAGCTCCCTTATCAGGAAGCTTCAGCATCTTTCGCTGACCTATCATAAGGATATAGAAAGCGGCAGACTTCAGTCAAAGTTTTTAAGAGATATGGAAGCTGTCGAGTTTTTAAACAATCAGATTATCCTTTCGTTTATTCCTTGCCTGATTTCACTTATTGTTTATATGACCATAACCGTAACGAAAAGTCCGCTTATGGCGGGAGTTTTCGTGCTTACAATCCCGGCAAGCGTTGCGGTGATAAAAATATTCCGCAGAAAAATCGTCAAAACAAACAGAGATTTCAGGCACGAGGTCGAAAATGTTTCGGCAAAGGTCTCGGATATGATTGAAATGATACCTGTCACAAAAGCGCACGGGCTTGAGGAGGAGGAAATTCATAAGCTTGACGAAAGCCTCAGACGGCTTAAAAAGTCGGGTCTTGAGCTTGACAAAACGGGCAGCTATTTTGGCTCTGTGAGCTTTGTTGTACATAACTCTATTTCTAATTTGTTTGTAATTTTTGCGGCAATTATGGCATATTACGGCTATATAAAAATAGGCGATATTGTGCTTTATCAGGCGTATTTCAATTCGGTTATGGGTAATGTCAGCAATATAATAAACCTGTATCAGGAAATAGCGAAAGGCATAGAAAGCTTAAAATCCGTAAGTGAAATTATGTTTTCGCACGATGTTGAGGATAACAGAGGAAAAATAAGGCTCCGATATGTTCACGGCTCTGTAAGCTTTGAAAACGTGTCTTACAGCTATCCGGGAAGCAGTAAAAAAGTTATTAAGGATTTTAATTTGAATGTTGAGCCGGGCGAGTGCGTTGCTTTTGTCGGGGCTTCGGGCAGCGGAAAATCAACGGTTATGAATATGATAATAGGATTTTTGAAAGCCGATGAAGGAACGGTTAAAATTGACGGAAAGGATATCAAAGATATAAACCTTAACGATTACAGGCATTTTATAGCTTTTGTACCGCAGAACAGCATTCTTTTTACGGGTACGATAAAAGAAAATATCCTTTACGGCACGAGAGATATTTCGGACGAAAAGCTTAATGAGATTGTAAAAAAAGCAAACATAAACGAATTTACGGATAAAATGGAAAAAGGGCTTGACACTTTTATAGGCGAACACGGCGGAAAGCTTTCGGGCGGGCAGAAGCAGCGCATTTCAATTGCGCGCGCGCTTATACGTGACCCTAAAATTATTATTTTTGACGAGGCGACAAGCGCGCTTGACAACGCTTCGGAGTATCACGTACAAAAGGCGATGAACACGCTTATAAAAGGCAGAACGACCTTTATCGTTGCGCACAGGCTATCGACAATCCGTGACGCCGACCGTATAGTTGTTATGGACGGCGGAAAAATTGCCGAAACGGGTACATATGATGAGCTTATGCGTAAAAAGGGCGAGTTTTACAAGCTTAAAACACTGAACGATATGAAAGGTGAAGAATGATTTGCAGAGAATGTCCGCGTAATTGCGGAGCGGAAAGATTGCCCGAAAAAGGCTTTGGGTTTTGCAAAACGGGCGAAAAATTTAAAATTGCGAAGGTTATGCTCCACAAATGGTAGGAGCCGTGTATAAGCGGGGAAAACGGCTCCGGCGCGATTTTTTTCGGCGGCTGCGGTCTCGGCTGCGTTTATTGCCAGAACAGCGAAATTTCGGGCGGCGGAAAAGGTAAATATGTTACCGATGAGGAATTTAAAAATATTATCCGTGAGCTTGAAAAAAAGGGCGCGCATAACATAAACCTTGTTACGCCAACTCACTATACGCATAGGCTTGCGGAGGTGCTTGACGGTATAAATGTGCCCGTTGTTTATAACTGCGGCGGTTATGAAAAGATAAGCGCTTTAAAAGCGCTTGAAGGCAAGGTAAATATTTATCTTGCCGATTTTAAATATGCGCTTCATACCCCTGCCGCAAAATATTCCTCCGCGCCGGATTATCCCGAAACAGCCGAAAGGGCAATTCTTGAAATGTACCGTCAGGTCGGTAATTTTGAGCTTGATGAAAACGGGCTTATGAAAAAAGGGCTTATTGTGAGACATCTTGTGCTGCCCGGGCAGCTTGAAAACTCAAAGCGAGTTATTGATTTTTTTATCAGAAATTTTAAAGAAAAGCGAGTTATGTTCAGCCTTATGGGACAATATACACCCTGCGGGAAAGCGCTTGCCGATAAGCGTTACGCCGAAATCAACCGTAAGGTCAGCTCCGCGCTTTACAAAAAAGTCTGTGATTATGCCGACATTTGCGGCGTAGAATACGGCTATTTTCAGGATTTGGCTTCTGCCGATAAAAAATATATTCCCGATTTTTGATTTTTTGTGATTTTACATTTTTGTTAAATTTTTTCTTTGGTATTGATATTTTGCCGTTTATCTGATATAATGTATTATAGGAATATATGTGCATTTTTGAAAGGAAACAGGCTATGATTGATTTTATTGTCAGTATTTTTCTCGGTATTGTTGAAGGTATAACGGAATGGCTGCCTATAAGCAGTACGGGGCATATGATACTTTTTAACGAACTTATCGGAATAGATGACAGCAGCTTTTTTAATTCTCAGATTTTTCTTTACATAATTCAGCTCGGCGCGATTCTTGCCGTTGTAACGCTGTATTTTAAAAAGCTCAATCCTTTTTCGTCTTCAAAATCGAAGAAGGAAAGAGAGGATACATGGCAGATGTGGTTTAAAGTTATAGTCGGCTGTGTGCCCGCGGGTATTTTCGGTCTGCTTTTAAATGATTATATGGACAGTATTTCAAACTATGCCGTTGTAAGCGTTATGCTTATTTTATACGGCGCGGCGTTTATATATGTTGAAAGTAAAAAAACCGGCGGCGCAAAAATAAAAAATATGAGCGAGCTTACATATAAAACTGCGGCATTAATCGGATTGTTTCAGGTTATGTCAATTATTCCCGGTACGTCAAGGAGCGGAGCGACAATACTCGGAGCGATAATTCTCGGCTGTTCAAGAGAGCTTGCGGCTGAATTTTCCTTTTTTATGGCGATACCGATTATGTTCGGAGTAAGCTTCATAAAAATTTTGACAAACGATTACATAATGACTTCATATGAGTGGGTGCTGCTTATTTTCTCAATGCTTGTGGCTTACGGCGTGTCGGTTTTAGCGCTTAAATTTCTTGTCGGCTATGTTAAAAAGCACGACTTTAAGGTTTTCGGCATTTACAGAATTGCGCTTGGCGTAATTGTGCTTTTGTATTTTACTTTGTTTAAAGGATAAAGCTGCTTTTCACGGCAGAGAAAGGATTTGCTATGGCTGAAAAAACAAAAAACAAACCGGTGAAAGCTGATGCCGGAAAAAAGTCGGCGTCTGCCGCTGAGGAAAACGGTTTTGCCTCGGAAATACTTACAATTCTTGTCGGAGTGCTCGGCATTTTTATAATGGTAAGCCTTTGGTTTAACACGGCAGGCATTGTCGGAAAATACTTAAACCTTGTGGTTAAAGGGCTTTTCGGCTGCGCGGCGTATGTGCTTCCTCTTGCGCTCGTCGGTGCGGCAATATGTCATTTCGCCGCAAAGGACGATATGAAATCGACCTACATAGCAATTTTATTTTTGCTTATATGCGTATTTGTACATTATGTCTATATTGTTGACAGTGTGGATTACATTTCGGGCGGCAGAGTATGGCTTTGGAAAATAGGTGTGGCAGGCGAAGGCGGCGGAATTATAGGCGGAACGCTTGCCGAGATTTTTGTAGGGCTTATAGGCAAGGTTATAACAGCGGTGCTTCTTGCGGCTCTTTTTATGATTGATGTTATACTTCTTTTTAAAATATCGGTTTTAAGCGTTCTCGGCAAATTTTTCCGTTTTATAGGCAGAAGTATAAAGGAATGCTTTACTTCCGTTGCCGAAACGGAGGACGAAAACGAGATTTTGCCCGATAAAAAAGGCAGAAAAGCAAAAGATGAAAAAATTGCGGATGTTACGGACGACTGGGATTCGACGCCCGATATAACCATTCTTCCTGCCGAAATCGAGGAAGAAATTTCAATAAACGACCCACTCGGCAGTACGGAAAAGGACGAGCTTCCGCTTGTTTTGAACAGTGAACCGAAGAAAGATGAAGAAACGGGAAATGACGGTGCCGCAGCAAATGAGATTGCGTCCGAAATAGAGGAAAATATGGATAAGCCCGTGAGAGAATATGTTTTTCCGTCCTCACAGCTGCTTGATGAGCCGAAATCAAACACAAAAGAGGATAAAATGGACAGGCTCAAAGAAAATGCGGCAAAGCTTCTTACAATTCTTGAAAGCTTTGGCATTGAGGCAAAAATAACCAACGTAACGCGCGGTTCAAGTGTAACAAGATACGAAATTGTTCCCGCGGCGGGCGTTAAGGTAAATAAAATCACCGCTCTCGACCAGGATATTGCCATGCGCCTTCCCGCCGAGAACGTGCGTATTGAGGTGCTGCCCGGAAGCATAGGCATTGAGGCTTCAAACGACAGTATTTCAGCAGTATATATAAGGGATATGATTGAAAGCAAAGAGTTTATCAACCACCCATCAAAAATTGCCGTCGCCCTGGGGCGTGATATAAACGGCAAAACCGTGGTGGTGGATATAGCGAAGATGCCTCATCTTTTAATTGCGGGAACTACGGGCTCAGGTAAGAGCGTGTGCATAAACGCTATGATAACGAGTATTCTTTACAAGGCAACGCCCGAGGAAGTCCGCCTTATAATGGTTGACCCTAAAGCGGTTGAGCTTGAAATGTATAACGGCATACCGCACCTTCTTGTACCGATTGTCACAGACCCGAGAAAGGCTGCGGGCGCGCTTAACTGGGCTGTAAACGAAATGGAAGAAAGATACAAGCTTTTCGCGGAAAACTCAACGCGAAATCTTGCCGGCTATAACGCAAAAATGAAAGCGGCTGGCGAAAAGACTTTGCCGCAGA
This sequence comes from uncultured Ruminococcus sp., assembly GCA_902783995.1. Next base: position 5,287 of record CACZTG010000007.1, read on the forward strand.
TTGTTATTATTATTGATGAGCTTGCCGACCTTATGATGGTTGCCCCGGGCGAGGTGCAGGATTACATTTGCCGTCTCGCGCAAAAAGCGAGGGCGGCGGGTATGCATCTTGTGCTTGCCACACAAAGACCTTCGGTTGACGTTATAACAGGCTTGATTAAGGCAAACGTGCCGTCAAGATTTTCTTTCCAGGTTTCAAACCATATAGATTCGAGGACAATTATTGATGTGGGCGGCGCCGAAAAGCTTATGGGTAAAGGCGATATGCTTATGATGCTTGCTGGCAGTAATAAGCTTGTGCGTGTACAGGGCGCGTTTGTTTCGGACGGCGATGTTGAGAGAGTGACGAATTTTATCAGAGAAAACTGTGACGCGGAATACAGTGCCGAGATTCAGGAGTCAATTGAGCAAAATTCTGTAAAAAGCAAATCGGAATTAAAGGAAAAAGCCTCGGATAAAAGCGATGAGGTCGATGAGCTTCTCGATGAAGCGGTTGATATCGCTTTTGAGCTTGACCAGATTTCCACATCAATGCTTCAAAGACGGTTAAAAATAGGGTACGCCAGAGCGGGCAGACTTATTGACCTTATGGATAAAATGCAGGTTATTTCTCCTTACGACGGCAGTAACAAGCCGAGAACTTTGCGTATGACAAGGGAGCAGTATTATCAGCTCCGTGAGCAGCTTCATGAGGACGAGCTGTCAGATAGCGAGGAATAAGATTTTTGGGAGGAAAGCGGTGTGAGCGGTTTTTTGCCCGTGTGCAAAAAAGATATGACAAGGCTTGGCTGGACGCAGGCGGATTTTATTTTTATTTCCGCGGACGCTTACGTTGACCATCCTTCTTTTGCGGCTGCCGTGCTTTCGAGAGTGCTTGAAAAAAACGGTTTTAAAGTCGCGGTAATTGCTCAGCCGAATGTTAAAAACCTTGAAGATATAAGGCGCTGCGGCGAGCCTCGCCTCGGAGTGCTTATATCGGGCGGAAACATTGATTCCATGGTGGCGCATTACACTGCCGCAAAGCGCAAAAGGAGCGAGGATTTATATTCACCCGGCGGCAAGGCGGGTAAGCGTCCCGACAGACCGACGATTGTTTATTCAAAGCTTGCGAAAAGGGCTTTTCCTGATAAGCCTGTCATAATAGGCGGCATTGAGGCAAGCCTCAGAAGGTTTGCCCATTATGATTATTGGAGTGACAGCGTTATGCCGTCAATTCTTTTTGATTCGGGCGCCGACCTTTTGATTTACGGTATGGGCGAAAGAATACTCAAAGAAACGGCTCTTGCTTTAAACGACGGATACGATGTGAAATCTCTTACATATATTGATGGCACTGCATATGCGGCGGACGATATTTCATATATTGACGATGCTGTGGTTTTGCCTTCCTTTGAGGAGGTTAAAAGCAGCAAAAAAGCATATGCAAGGGCGGTTAAAATTCAGTATGAACAGCATGATTATGTTTGCGGCAAAACCGTTGCGCAAAAGCACGGCAGCCGTTTTCTTGTGCAGAATAAGCCTGCTGCTCCGCTGTCAAGAAGCGAGCTTGACGGCGTTTTTTCGTTGCCGTTTACCCGGGAAGTTCACCCGATGTACGAAAAAATGGGCGGAGTACCGGCAATTGAAGAAGTAAAATTCAGCATAACAAGCTCAAGAGGCTGTTTCGGCTCCTGTAATTTTTGCGCGCTGGCGTTTCATCAGGGCAGAACAGTCCGGAGCAGAAGCATTAAATCCATTGTTACGGAAGCTGTAAAGCTTACGCATATGCCGGATTTTAAAGGTTATATAAATGATGTCGGCGGTCCGACGGCAAATTTCAGGTTTCCGTCCTGTGAAAAACAGCTTACAAAAGGTGTTTGCAAAAACAGGCAGTGTCTTTTTCCCACGCCTTGTAAAAACCTTGAGGTTTCGCATACAGAATATGTGCGCTTGCTTCGGGAGCTTCGTGAGATACCGGGTATAAAAAAAGTATTTGTGCGGTCGGGTATTCGCTTTGATTACGTTATGGCGGACAGCAATAAAACTTTTTTAAATGAGCTTTGCGAGCATCATATAAGCGGACAGCTTAAAGTCGCGCCCGAGCACGTCAGCGATAACGTTTTAAAGCTTATGGGAAAGCCGAAAAATGATGTTTTCAGAAGTTTTTGCAAGCTTTATAAGGAAACAAACAAAAGGCTCGGAAAAGAGCAGTATCTTGTGCCGTATCTTATGTCGAGTCATCCCGGCAGCACGCTTGCCGACGCGGTTGAGCTTGCGATGTATCTTAAAAAAGAGGGCATAAACCCTCAGCAGGTGCAGGATTTTTACCCGACCCCGGGAACGATTTCAACCTGTATGTATTATACGGGCATTGACCCTCGGACGGGACAGCACGTTTATGTGGCAAGAACTGCCGAAGAAAAAGCAATGCAAAGAGCGCTTTTGCAGTTTAAA
>CACZTG010000008.1 GCA_902783995.1 uncultured Ruminococcus sp.
AGCCTCAAAGCGCAGACCGCAGACAATTATTGATAAAACCGTAAATTCCGCAATGAACACAATCGGCAGAGAGCTTGGCAGACAGCTCATCAGGGGAATACTCGGAAATTTCAAAAGATAAAAATATTTTATATTTTATATATGAAAGGATGATTACAAAATGGACAAAAAAGTATCACAATTAATTAATGAACAAATAAACAAGGAGCTTTATTCCGCTTATCTATATCTGGATTTTGCGAATTACTACGCTTCGGTAGGCCTTGACGGTTTTGAAAATTGGTACAAAATTCAGGCGCAAGAGGAACGCGACCATGCAATGCTGTTTTATCAGTATTTACAAAATAACGGAGAAAAGGTCACCTTTGAAGCTATTGCTAAACCCGAATGGAAAGCGGGGGATAATAAGGCACCCTTGAAAAAGGCATTGGAACACGAACAGTATGTCACTTCTTTAATCAATAACATATATTCCGCAGCTTACAAAGTTCACGATTTCAGAACAATGCAGCTTCTTGACTGGTTTGTTAAAGAGCAGGGCGAGGAAGAAAAAAATGCCTCCGATATGATTACGAAAATGGAGCTTTTCGGTTCGGATTCAAAAGGGCTTTATATGCTTAACAGCGAGCTTAACGCAAGGGTGTATTCCGCGCCTTCCTTGGTTTTGTAATATCTAAGATAAATTTCATTTGAATGATTGACTAAAATTAAAAAATATGATATACTATATGCATAAACGAAAAATCTTGAAAGGAGACCGTTTATGCATATTGCAGTTATAGGGGCAGGAAGCTGGGGTACGGCTCTTGCCAATCTTCTCGGTGAAAAAGGATATAATGTCAGACTGTGGGTTTTTGAAAAAAGTGAGCTTGAAAAAATGATAAATACATATGAAAACACGTTGCTGCTGCCGGGTATAAAGCTCAGCCGTAACATTGTTTTCAGTTCTGATATGGAGTTTTGTGTAAAGGATGCCGAATGTGTTGTTTCCGCTGTGCCGTCAAAAGCAGTAAAAGAAACCGCAAAAAAAATTGCAGAGTATTTTGATGTTAAAACTCAGATGCTTGTTTCTGTATCCAAAGGTCTTGACGCGGATACAAACGAGCGTATTTCCGAAATTTTCAGAAGATACATTAAAGATGTAATGCCTGTTGCACTTTCAGGGCCTTCTCATGCGGAGGAAGTGGCGGTTAAGCTTCCGACAACAATTGTTGCGGCATCGGAAGACATAAAAAAGGCGGAATATGTTCAGGACCTTTTTATGACCGATTATTTAAGGGTATATACAAATGATGATATTATCGGTGTTGAGCTTGGCGGCGCGCTCAAAAATATTATTGCTCTTTGTGCCGGTATTCTTGATGGAATGGGTATGGGTGATAATACAAAGGCAGCGCTTATGACGCGCGGAATGACAGAAATAACACGTCTTGGCATATGTCTTGGCGCGAAACCGCAGACTTTTTACGGGCTTACGGGTATGGGTGACCTTATAGTTACCTGTACAAGCAGACATTCGAGAAACCACCGTGCCGGCATATTAATGGGGCAGGGCTTTTCGGCAGATGAAGCTATGAAACAAGTTAAGATGGTTGTTGAGGGTGTACCGGCAGCGTATGCGGCATATGAACTTGCAAAGAAAAACGGTATAGATATGCCGATAGTCAATGCAACATATGCGGTTTTAAAAGGTGAGAAAAAAGTAAACGAATGTCTTTACGAGCTTATGAAAAGACCTAAAAAAAATGAAAACGAACATCTTTATAAATAATTAAAAACAAACCGGATACGTTTTTTACTATTATTTTTTATAAATCCTTCTAAAAAAATCTGTGTTTTTGGGAATGGTTTTGGTAAAAAATCTCTTTTAAAGTTTGAAAAACACGAAAAATCAACAAAAAAACTAAAAAAAACAGAGAAATTTTAAAGAAAAAATGCAATTACTATTGACATTTGCAAAAAATAAGTATATAATATATATTGTCAAAGTGATTGGAAATATATGTAATATTATAATCTGACCAATACTTAAGGCAATCTGCCGCAAACGCGGTAATAATAAAAAAACAAATGATGGAGGAATTAAAAATGACAAAAGCAGAATTAATCGCAAAGATTGCCGAAAAAGCAGAAATTTCAAAAGCAGACGCAGGAAAGGCTCTTAATGCTACAATTGACAGCATTACAGCTGCTCTTAAAAAAGGTGACAAGGTTGCTCTTGTTGGTTTTGGTACATTTGAAACAAGAAAAAGAGCTGCAAGAAAGGGTAAAAACCCTCAGACCGGTGCTGAAATTAAAATTCCGGCAACAACAACGCCCGCATTTAAAGCCGGCAAAGCTTTAAAGGATGCTGTTAAATAATTAAATAGGCAAATTAAAATTGTTTTTTTAAAAGAACAGTCTGACCGCTGACAAAGCTTTTTGTCAGCGGTCAAAATTTTTATGTTAAAATCAGCGGTTGAAGCTGTTTGCCGTCAAGCGCCGAGATTATTGTTTTGGGTATCAATTCCATATCGGAAACAATTGAAGTCGGTTTTTTATCAAAATCATCTTGTCTGTACGGAACGATATATATATTTTTATAATTCATTAACAGTCCGATGTTTTTTGCTGTGTTGCTTAAACCGTCATTTGACGAAACGCCGATAACAACAGG
>CACZTG010000009.1 GCA_902783995.1 uncultured Ruminococcus sp.
GCGGGCAAAACAATAATTCTGTCAAGCCCAAGCTGCTCCTTTGCCGCAAGCGCCAGCTTTATATGCCCCATATGAGGAGGGTCAAAGGTTCCTCCCAAAATTCCGGTTTTCATTAAAGCTCATTCCTTTTAAATTTCAATTTTTCGGTTTTGAGGCTTCCTTGCCTGCCTGTAAAGCACAAATTTAAGCCCTATGCACTGTACAGGCTCGGCGTCAAGCCTCTTTGCACATTCCTCACAAGCTTCTCTTGCCGAAAGCAGCGCTGTTTCAAGCACAGTCACCTTAATAAGCTCCCTCGCTTCGAGAATATCGTCAAGCTGCATTATAAGATTATCTCCTATACCGTCCTTACCTATCTGAAACGACGGACGCAGTGTATTTGCCATAGCCCTCAGCTTTGCTCTTTGTTTGCTTGTTATCATAGCCAATCTCCTATAAAACTTAATATACAAATTCAAATTCAATATCGTAAAGCCTTACAATATCTCCCTCTTTAATTCCCTCTTTTTCAAGTGCTTCAATAATTCCCTTTTTCCTTAATGCGTCCTGAAAATGACTGACAGACTCGTAATCACCAAAATTTGTCGAATCTATAAGATATGAAATATACCCGCCCTCAACACAGTAGGTATCGCCGTCCTTATATATTTTAAACGGCTCGTCCTCATATGTTTCGTCTATATCCTCCGTAACCTGCGTTATCTCCTCTTTTGGGATTGTAAGAAGCTCGTTATAGGTATATCCTATAAGTTCTTTTACTCCTTTACCCGTTGCCGCCGATATTTCAAAAACAGTATATCCCCTCTCTGCCATTTCCTTTTTAAAAGCTGTCAAAAGCTCGCCGCCCGTATTAAGGTCGGTTTTGTTTGCCGCAATAACCTGCTTTTTTGATGCCAGAACGGGATTATATTTTTCTAACTCCTCGTTTATTTTATCAAAATCCTCTGTCGGATTTCTGCCCTCGATACCTGACACGTCAACAACGTGAATAAGCATACGTGTCCTTTCAATATGCCTTAAAAAGTCATGTCCGAGACCTACGCCTTCGGAAGCGCCCTCAATAAGCCCCGGTATATCCGCCGCGACAAAGCTTTGCTCAGGAGATATGCTTACAACACCAAGGTTCGGCTCAAGAGTCGTAAAGTGATAATTCGCGATTTTCGGCCTTGCGGCGCTTATGACCGAAAGCAGCGTGGATTTTCCGACATTCGGAAAGCCTATAAGCCCCACATCCGCAATCAGCTTTAATTCAAGCTGAATTTCTTTAACCTCACCTTTAAGACCGGGCTTCGCAAATTTAGGCACCTGTCTTGTGGGCGTTGCGAAATGAGAGTTGCCCCAGCCGCCTCTGCCGCCTTTTGCAGCAATAAAGCTTTCGCCGTCTTTTGTTAAATCCGCTATAACTCTGCCCGAATTAATATTTCTGATAATCGTCCCGCACGGAACCTTAACTGTAATATCCGCGCCGCGCTTGCCGTTGCGCCTTGCGCCTGCGCCGCACGTTCCGCTTTCCGCCTTATATTTCTTTTTATATCTGAAATCCGCAAGTGTGGAAAGCGTTTTATCGGCAACAAAAACAACGTTCCCGCCGTCGCCGCCGTCGCCGCCGTCCGGACCGCCCGCGGCAACATATTTTTCGCGATGGAATGAAACGGCTCCGTTTCCGCCGCCGCCTGCCTCTATTGTGATTTTCGCTGTATCGGTAAGCACGTTATCCCTCCTCATATCAGTGTAAACGAAACAAGGGGATGCGACTTTCGTCACAACCCCTTTCGCATCTTAAAAAATAAATGAAATTTTGAAGCTTAGTTAGCCGCTGCCTCGTAAACGCTTACCTGCTTCTTATCCTTACCGACTCTTTCAAACTTAACCTTGCCTGAAACAATGGCGAAAAGTGTATCGTCGCTGCCTCTTCTTACATTTACGCCGGGATGGATTTTTGTGCCTCTCTGTCTTACAAGAATATTACCCGCGAGCACCTGCTGACCGTCCGCTTTTTTAACGCCGAGCCTTTTAGACTCGCTGTCACGGCCGTTTTTTGTGCTGCCGACACCTTTTTTATGAGCAAAGAACTGAATACTGATTTTTAACATCAGCCATACCTCCTATCTACGGTAATAATATTACATTAACATTTTTCGGAAAATCATTTTCCCATTCTTCCATAAGCATTTTAAAACCGTCAAGAACTGTTTCCGCCATTTCTCTTTCACTGCCCGAAAGCCTTGAAATATCACACGAAACATCATTTTTGCCGTTGCTTTTTACGGAAAAACATTCGGCAAGCCCCATTTTACCGTCTATAACGGCTATAACAGCCTGAACAGCGCCGCTGACCGCGGCACAGACAACATCTTTTCCTTCCGTGTCAAAGCCCGAATGACCCGAAACACTGAAAGAAACCGTTTTGCCTTCCGCCATTTTAAAAACCGCCGTAATCATAAGCTCACCTTTTTGTGGGAATCGTTAAGCATTGATAGCTTTGATTTCAACTTTTGAATAGTTCTGTCTGTGACCTTTACGTCTGCGATAGCCTTTTTTGGGCTTATACTTGAAAACTCTTACCTTTTTGCCTTTAACATCACCAAGCACAACCGCCTCAACGCTTGCACCGCTAACGGTCGGAGCGCCGATTTTAGTGTTTTCTCCGTCAACAACGGCAAGAACATCAAACTTAACGGCAGAATCAGCCTCTACGCCAAGCTTTTCAACATAAATCACATCACCGACGCTTACGTTGTACTGCTTTCCGCCTGTTTCGATAACTGCATACATTCAAACTACA
>CACZTG010000010.1 GCA_902783995.1 uncultured Ruminococcus sp.
AACGCTTACGGTGTAACGGAAATTGACGAAGGCGGTCTTAAAAACATTGTTAAACCTCTTGGCTCGGGCGGAACGGCAGACCCGCTTGACCAGAGAGCGACAACAGGCTGGAAAGCGCTTACGGCGACAAAAATCCTTGTGGATGAATATCTTGTGAGAATTGAGTCGGCTTCAAGCTACGATAAAGAATAAAGAGAGGTAAATTAAAATGGCATCAACCAAAAAAAAATTAACAGCGGGACGGGACTATTACAAGCAGCTTGTAACCGTTACGCTTGTGAAAGACAATAATAATTACAAAGACGACGTTACCATAACATACAACGGAACAAATTATCAGATTCAAAGAGGCGTGCCTGTTCAGGTACCCATGTATATTAAGCTTATTCTTGAGGACGGATACCGTCAGCAAATGGCGGCTGATGCTTACAGCGAAAAGCTTGCAAACGATTTTTTGGAAAAAACAAATAAAATCGGTGGCTGATTACTGTTTGTGACGGTACGTAATATGCCGACAGCTTTTATGCGAAACTGAAATAATTTGACGGTTCGGGGGCGGTCTGTTCGCAGACCGCCCTGCTTGCAGACCGTAAGCCTAAATGAAAGGAATGATTATAAGAATGACTACAATTGAAGATATTTTGATGCTCGTTGATACACTTGCGCCCAATAACTGCACAAAACAGCAGAAGCTTTACTGGTTTAACCAATGCGAAAGTATTATTTTTGAAAAAGCGGTGCACAGATACAAATATGTCGAAACCGAGGTTTCCGCAGGAATTGTTGAGCTGCCGGAAGGGTATAATTCATCGGATATTGAGGCCGTTTACATTGACGGAAAATTTGTCGGCAGAATTAATGTAAGCATAGGCTTCCGTAATAATGTTTCGCCGCAAAGCAAAGTAATAGGCGTAATTTTAAAAGAGCATTACAAAGAGGTTAAATATGCCGCGTATGAGGGAAGTATAAGCTTTAACGGCAGTACGCTTACAATGCAGGGACACCCGTTTGTAAGCGGTGACAGTATTGATATTGACTGTACCGGCTTTAAGGGAAGGGTTAAGGTTCTCGGAACAAGCGGGAGCAGTATTTACACAGATAATAATTTTGTGTCAAACACTGTTACGGGTAAAGCTGAAAAAGCGCTTGACGGTGAAGTCAGTTTAAAAATGCCTTATGACAGATTGTATATTGATTATATAACCGCGCAGATTGATTTTTATAACAAGGATTTTGAAGGATATAACAATAATATGTACATCTTTGACAAAATGCTTGATGAGCTTACAAGAACAAATAAAAGCAGAAGCTTTGGCACAGGGCTTAAAAAGCTTATACATGTATGGTAAGGAGGTGATGTTATGCTGCCTGTTTTACCGAAAGTAACAAGGCTTAAAGAAAGAATTATTACGGCTTTCGGCGGTATTGACAAACGTGATAACGCAAAAGAAAACGGCTTTTCCGTTATTACGGGAGCTGATAATAAAGGCGGAATTATAGAAACTTACGGAAGTTTTTATAAAGTCGAAACGGGATATGAATTTTCAAGTGATGATATTATTGTGCTGAGCAACAGCAATAACAGCGTGGATTATTTTTATCTCGGGGAAGGCGGTTTTTATAAAAACGGAAATCTTCTGCCGTTTAATATGTCCGAACACACATATTCGGGAAGAAGCTGGGTTAAAGACTATGTAAGCGATATAGATGAATCCGGCGGATATTTTTGCTGGGCGGGCGATTATGAAAGCACAAGCCTTTTAAGGTACGGAGAATATATTTTCGCGGTGCCTCAGATGCTTATGACGGACGGTATAAAAACATATAAATGGGATAGGTCGGAAGCGGTTTCGATAAACAATCAATATGTTACGACTTCATACGGAGAGCTTAAATTAAGCTTTAACGAAAGCTGGAGAAAAGAGCATTTTGACGGTTTTAAAGAAGGAGATATTATAGAGCTTTTTAATAATGGGAGCAGAGTTGACGGAATAATTACCGTTTTTTCAAATAAAAACGGTACAATAATTCTTAAAGGCACAACGGAGGAAGGAGTAAAGCTGTCGTCAAGCGCGTTTAATGTGAGCGGAAATATGAGCTTTTTCCTGATGAGGCATAAGGATATACCAAAATTTACGGACGCAGCGGTGATTTATAACCGTATGTGGGGCGTTTCGGGGAACAGAATATACGCTTCAAAGCTTGCTCATCCCTTCGCTTTTAAAGAAACCGACGGCACATCAGCGGACGCGTGGTGGGCAGATACGGAGGACGCTAACAATTTTACGGCAATTACAAGCCTTAACGGCAGAGTTGTCGCTTTTAAGAACACGTCCGCATACGAAATATACGGAACGGTTGCGCCTTATACGGTTAAGGATGTAAGCCGTTCGCTCGGCTGTATTGATAAAAATTCACTCGGCGAGGTAAACGGAGTTTTGTTTTTGCTGACAAACGAAGGTATGCAGGTATATGGAGGTTCAAAGTTTGTCAATATAAATGATGAGCCTGCATTTTACGTGAAAAATGCCTGCGGCAAAGGTCACGGAAGCAAATATTACGCGATTATCGGCGAAAAGGTTTACAAATACGATTATTACAGCGGATTTTGGACTTGTGTGACAGCTTGCGCGTTTGTAAGACTTATTGAGATATCCGGTGAAATATTTGGTCTTAAGGCTGACGGAACGCTTGTTCAGTTTACGGGGGAGCAGCTTTCGTTTGTTGATTATACCGGTACTGTAAATTCCGAATGGTGTATTGAGTCGGTTACTGTCGGCGGCGGAGATTTTTACGCGGAGGGCATAAACCGTCTGGAGCTACGTTTTGAAGGAAATGCAGGCGGAAGGCTTGTTGTTTCGGTTTCGAGAGATGGCGGAAATTTTGAAAATTACGCCGATATAACCGTTACAAAAAACGGCTGGCAGATTTTCAGCGTACCGATATATATGAAGCCGTGTTCTGTGTTCAAATACAGAATAAGCGGAAGCGGCAAGCTCAGACTAAGGCTTTTAAAATACTGTTACCGCAAAGGAGGAGAAGCAAACGGCTATGAGCATACTTAAAGATGAGTTTTCCGATGACGCGAAAAGAAGAATTAACAAGCTTGAAAATGAGCTGGAGGAGTTTAAGGTTAGTGTAAGTGAAGATAATTTAAAGCTTAAAGTACCTTATACAACCGATAAAAAAGGAAGCGGTATAGGTTTTGAAATAGACGGGAACGTTTTATCGGTTTACGTCGGAGATGAAAAAGCAGGTCAGATAAGCCTGGCATAAATTAGGAGAGGAAGAATAAAAAGTGAAAATATTTATTGACCCCGGACATGGAGGAAGCGACCCCGGCGCAGTCGGAATGAATGGGACGAGGGAAAGCGATGTAGCGCTTAGAATAGGAACAGAGCTTAGAGATTTACTGAAATCTTGCGGATTTGCGGTGCGTATGAGCCGCGAAACAGATATTGATGTGTCGCTTACAGGCCGGACAGAGCTTGCGAACAAGTATGGAGCGGATATATTTGTAAGCATACATTGTAACGGTTTTACAAATCCTGCTGCATGCGGGAGCGAAGTGTATTCGTTTCCGGGAAACGCTGAAGCGCAGAAGCTTTCGGAAATTCTATTGTGGCATATATGTAACGGACTCGGGACAAACAGCCGGGGAGTAAAAAAGGAAAATTTCGCTGTGCTCAGAATGAGCAAAATGCCCGCGGTACTTGTGGAAACGGCATTTATAACAAATCCCGATGAAGAGAAGATGATGAGTGAAGGTGACTTTTTTAAAAAAGCGGCGTGCGCTATGGCAAAAGGAATATGTGAATTTTGCGGTGTAAACGCGGATTTTCCGACAGAAGTGAAGGAGCATTGGGCAAAGACGTATCTTGACAGTCTTATAAGAAAAGGATATATTGAAAGCCCGAACCTTTGGAAGCGGTTCGAGGAACCGCCGACAATCGCAATGATTCTTGCACTGGCGGACAAAATAACCGGATAACAGAAAGGAGGGACGTGATTTTATGGCTTTTATAAAAGATCCTCAGGAAAGATTTGAGTATTATTTTAATGTTGCGAACAGTCTTGGAGAAAAGTATGATAAAAAGCTTAAAAGCGCCGAAGGCGAAAAATTTATATATGATGTGACAAAAGACCCCGAATATAAAGAGGCAACGGAACAAATTGCCGAAAACGCGAGATATCTTACAAATAAAAAAGGGGGAGATTACGCGGCATATTCTTTGGGTTACGACAATTCGCTGAAAGATATTACCGAAAAAGATATTGCAAGAAACGAAAAAGAGGCAAAAAAGGCTGCCGCATCGGAAATTGAAAGAAAAAATTATAACCGCTGGCTGGAACAAAAGGCAGGCAATCTTATGCATATAAAGAAAAGCTATGCTAAAAAGTTCGGTGACGCTATATATAATATGCAAAAAGCAAACGAAGAGGTTATGAAAAGAAAGGCGGGATATTAAAAAATGATTGGCAGTACCGAAACAAACGTGGCGGCAAAATCTGTCATCGGAACCGTTATGTGCGTCATAAGTTACCTTAGGGGAGAGTTTAATGAGCTTTTGATTGTTCTTGCCGTATTTATTGTGAGCGACTATATTTGCGGAGTAACACTTGCTCTTGTAAAAGGACGTTTTTCGGTAAAAAAAGGAATGCTCGGAGCTGTAAAAAAACTCTTTTACATATTTCTTGTACTTATGGGTTTTATGATAGACCTTCTTGTCGCGCTTGTCGGAGAAAGGCTTGGACTTACGGTCGCCACAAACGGAGCTTTCGGAATGGCAATAAACTGCTATTTAATAGGCACAGAAGGGCTTTCGATACTTGAAAGCCTTGTTCAGCTTGGACTTCCCGTTCCGAATTTTATGAAAAAAGCGCTCGGTTTAATAAAAGACAGCGGCGAGGACGTTTGCGGCAAAGAGTAAAAAATTTACAAAAAAACTTGACAACTTAAAAAAAAAGTGCTATAATTATTAGCAGAAAATCTAAAATGGAGGAAAGCATAATGCGTAATTTCGTCTTTACAGGCATATATTTTAGCTTTGCATATTTTTACGGCAAGGCCGATTTGTGCTGCAAAGATTGAAATTAAAGCAAATGTTTGGTTAACCGATTTTTGTTTTATGAAAGCTTGCAGCATGCTGCAAGCTTTTTTTAATAGAAAGGGGAAATAAAAAATGATTGTTGTATTAAAAGAAAATTACAATGAAAAACAGCTTGAAACGCTTACAAGCTGGCTTAAAGAAAAAAATCTTGACGTGCATATGTCGTCAGGCTCAAGGACTACAATTTTGGGACTTATCGGCGATACAAGCGTAATTGATGAGGAAATGCTTGAATCTCTCGAATTTGTCGAAAGTGTAAAGCGTATTCAGGAGCCGTATAAAAACGCAAACCGCAAATTTCACCCGAAGGATACTGTAATAGATGTTGGCGGTGTAAAAATAGGCGGTGGAAATTTTGCGGTTATTGCGGGACCTTGTTCGGTGGAGTCAAAGGAGCAGCTTTGCACTGTTGCAAAAGCCGTTAAAGCTTCGGGTGCGGGGCTTATGCGCGGCGGAGCGTTTAAGCCGAGAACCTCGCCTTACGCTTTCCAGGGGCTTCGCGGTGATGGGATAGAGCTTTTGCTTGAAGCAAAAAAAGAAACGGGGCTTCCTATTGTAACGGAAATTATGGATATATCGCATTTATCGCTTTTTGAAAATGTTG
>CACZTG010000011.1 GCA_902783995.1 uncultured Ruminococcus sp.
ATAATAACTGCCGCCTGCGCCCTTGTTGCCTCTCCCAAAGGATCAAACAAATTATCGCCCACACCGCTCACTATACCTTTTGCACAAAGCTCGGCAATGGCATTAACGGCATACTCAGCACAGGAAGCCCTATCCGCAAATGTGTTCTCAGCACCGGTCACGGAAACGCCGCAAAGCTTCATAGAGTTATATATCATTACAGCCATATCCTGTCTTGAAATTTCAGTGCCTACGCCAAACTTATTATTATCCATGCCCTTTGATATACCGAATTTCTTTGCAATATTCACATACGGCTCATACCAAGCTCCGGACTTGACATCCGTAAATCCGGCGCTCTCCGCGCTCTCGTTTTGAAGTCCCATCGCGCAGACGAGCATTTTCACAAATTCCTCACGCTTAACAGCTATATTCGGTCTGAATAAATGCTCGGATACTCCGTTTATTATTCCCTTGTCAAAAAGCTCGGAAATATCTCTGTATGCCCACTCGGCAGAAGCCAGATCCTCAAATTTTATATTTATCGGTATTGCCGTTTGATTAGTTCCTGCCCCGCCGATCTGCACAGAACCGATTCCGGATGATGTATATGCTCCTTTGGAATTGCTTCCTTCGCCGCCAGAGCCGCCCGAACCGCCGGAGCTGCCAGCGGCAGATGAAGTGACTGCTTTTTCATAAGCTGACTTAAATGCTTTGATATCCGCATATTCTCCCTTTATTGATGTATAAACGCTCATTTTATCCGTAAGCGCGGAAATATCCAATACATCGTTATAGGTACTCATTACTTCTTTAAGATTTCCCGGTCCGTCGCTTTCTTTTGCCGCGGCAAGAACAAGAGCCTCTCTTGCCGCAGTCTTTAAGCCTTCATAGTCTGCGATAGACCTGTCCTGCATTTTTTTCAGAAAATAATCCTTCTGCGCCTGTGTCCCGGCATATTTTTTAAGGTCATCCGTAAATTCGGTATCATCAAAGAAAAAATCCTTTAAATAGCTTACTATATCAACATTTTCCCCTCGGTTTAGCTTATTAATTATTTCAGATACCGCATCCGGCTTTTCATCTTCAAGAACAAAAGCAAATTTTTCGGAAGACGGCGCTTTGTCCGACATTGCTCTTATATAAACCACATACTCTCCTGTCTCGGCAAGCTTAACGTCAAAGGAAAAAGCTCCGTCATCGTCTGCTGTCAGCGTTTTTGAAAAAACGCTTTTTTCGCCGCCGAGTGAATTATCCTTTTCTATATCCTCCGGCGTCACTCCGTTTTTCAGTATCTGAACCGAAAACATTTCTTCCTTCGAGGTAATTCCCGATATCGTTATCCTGTCACGCTTTGAAGACCTGTCTACCGAATATTCCGCGGCATTTGCCCCCATACATAAGCCTATAACCGTACAAAGCAAAACAAATGCCGAAATAATTTTTTTATTAACTTTCATATTCAACACCTCGTCTTACTTAAGTACCAAAGCTTTGCAAACAGGCAGCATTCCGTCAAAACTGTCCCACATAGTAATATTCATCTCATCATACTCCGCGGGTATATTCGGAACAGTCACGGATAACTCCGTTATATCTCCCGTTGCATAGTCCGGAAGCTCCTTAGTTGCGTATATGGCGCTTACCATTTCATCATCATTGAAAAATGAAAGAATATAATGCAGAATATACGGCTTTCCTGTAGAGTTCTTATACAAAATGTCAAGCTTTGCCGCACCTTCGGAAAGACTTGCGATATTCGTTACCTCTGCACCGTTTTGCATAAGGCTTTCAAGACCTATATCCACATTCCCCGTACCTACCGTAAAATCAAATGTATAAGTCTTTGACATTTCAAATCCGCTTACATTACGACACTTTTTAATATATATCGTGTACTGTGCCCCTGCCGCCATATACTCAAGCAGCGACAATTCATATTTCCCGTTTGCATACTTGTCAACGGTAGCTATTTTCTTTGACGGATTATCCTTCCTTGTTATGTAAACATTATCCGAGCTCATATCATCGGGCATCATTCTTTGCGTAAAATCGACCACGATGCTATTCGATGCCGGGCTTACCGAGTCAAAGTCCTGCGCCGTCCCGTTTTCGTATATGCTTATATTTTTTTTCGATAAAAACGGCTCGGAGGTATATATAGCGTTCACTATAAAATTATCTATTTTGGGAGCATTTGTTTCATCGGCAAGCTTTGATGCGTCAAGAACGACAACATTCCAGTCCAACATGGTTATGTTTGAATCCCCCCAAACGCCCTTTTCGTTTTCGTAAACCGTTTCGCCCGCCGCATTTGTAACAACCACGCTCCATGTGCTTTTTGCAGGCTCTGCCTCAAGAGTTATATGTCCCCATTCCTTAGAAAATGCGGTCATACCTTCTTTGGGAACAACTGTTGTTCCG
>CACZTG010000012.1 GCA_902783995.1 uncultured Ruminococcus sp.
GCTTGTAAAACAATTATCACCGAAAACAATTATTGTATATGGTGCGGCACCCGATGAGATATTCAAAAAATATACGGATATGGGAATTGATATTATTCCCTTTGAAAGTGAATTTTCCAAGTCCAGAAAGCAGGTGACTGCTTAATGGGCGCAGGTGCAGGAGGAAACTTCGGAAATACTAAAGGCAGTCGTTCCAATGCTAAAATTCATAAAGGACGGCAAGATAAACACATTAAAGGTACAAATAATTATAAGCAGCAAATCGCAAATGGGAAAAAGCCAAGCATACTAACTGAAAATCCCAATAAGCTTTTAAAAGAAGGCGCAGGCAAGGGTAGAATGATTACACCGACAAAGGAATCCGTTGACTACGGAAGAAACATAGGGAAATACTATTCGGAAAAATATGGTAAGTATTATGATACCACAAGAGGGACGATTCATTATGATAATAATGGAAACGCACATATTGTTCCGGCTAAACCAAGTTGGTTAAGATAAAAAGAATGGAGAATTTATATGAATGAAAAATATAGAGCTTTAATTTATGCAATTGATGATTATTTTGAATCAGATCCACTCATAATTTTATGGGGGAATGGTCTTGAAGTAAAGTGTAATTCTATCACTGGCATATATGAAACTGATACAGAACCGGGGGATGAAGATTATATTGGCGAATATGCAATTGCTGTTGGCGATGTGGAAATTTTACAGCAAGGAAGAGACAATAGTGTTGAAATATATAACGATTGCATAGAAATTTCTTTAAAATGTATTCCTGAAAAGGTTTCATTGGAAGATGGTACTGTGTTGTGGAGCAACAAATAAATTGTATTTGCTCAAGCGTAGAAAACAGTTGCTTTTCTGTGCTTGAGTTTTATGAGTTTTATATGTAATTGTATGCATTAACGCAAAAAGAGCTCGTGAAATTAGCAAAAAAATTATAGCCAAATACATTATTGTTTACGGAACCGCACCTGATGAAATATTCAAAAAATATACGGATATGGGAATTAAGATTATTCCCTTTGAAAGTGAATTTTCCAAGTCCAGAAAGCAGGTGACTGCTTAATGGGCGCAGGTGCAGGAGGAAATTTCGGTAATACAAGAGGAAGCGGAAAAATCCGCGGTTTTCCTAAAACAATCCATGTAGGGAAACAAGGAAAGCATATTCCAAGCCATAATAATTATCAGAAAGGTAAAAGTATTTTTTACGGTTCGTCAAACAAAGCGCAACAACTTGTCAATAAATATGCAGGGACTGGACAATGGATAGGAAGTCATAAAGAAAGAGTGAATTTTGGGAAGGTTATAGGTTCGTATGTTGATAACGAAACAGGAAAGACGGTAAAGACAACAGTTGGAATAATTCACTATTCTAAATCAGGATCACATATTGTTCCGGCTGCGCCTATCGAATGAAAGGAGAAACAATAATGTTATTAAACGGAAAAGAAGATATTTATATATCTACTTTTATGAACAATATCAAAAATTATGCAAAAGAAGGTATGACACTCAAATGGGATAACGATAACTACATTAATGCAACGCTTGATGTATACTTTGAAGATGAAAACGAGTTTGATGAAGATAATGAAGGGTATGAGGAGTATATCTCATTTGGCTTTAAAGCTATTGAAATTACCGGAAATCCACCGATTGAAGTAACCGAAGATAATTATTTTTTAATAAACTATCACAACTTTCCAAGTGAGATATTGGTTAATGGCGTGAAGATAAACTAAGCGTTATATTTACTAAATCACCTGCTTTCCAAGTCCGGAAAGCAGGTGACTGCTTAATGGGCGCAGCAGAGAAAATCACCAATCCCCTTTTTGCGGCATATAATGAATATATACCGTAAAAAGGGGATTGATTATAATGAAGTTTAAAGCGCTTAAAAAATTTCGTCCCACGTGTTTCCTAAAAATAACCGTTCAGGTGCTTGTGTGCCTTCTCGCTATCGTTGCCGTATGCACCGTTGTTTCCTTTCTTATGCGGCATATCGCGGGCATAATCGCTCTCGCGCTGCTTGTTGCCGTTATTGCCGTTCTCGAATTTTTTTGTATATCAATGAAATAAACCGTTATTTTCCGTCAACTTCTTCTTTGCGGCGCTTGCCTTCCTCAAGAAGTCCGCAAAGCTTCCCGCTGTCGCCCGTGCTTATGGCTTTTTTATAAGCGGTAAGCTCCTTGATTAAAAAATCAAGCTCTTTTGTGACATTTCCGGCATTTTCAATAAAAAGCCGTGTCCACATGGGAGCGTTGAGCCACGCAACTCTTGTCAGGTCCTTATAGCTGCCTGCCGAAAAGCCCTTATGTGAAAGCGCGGACGGACTTTTTATAAAGGCGTTTGAAATTATGTGCGGCATCTGTGAGGTAAAAGCTATCATTTCATCATGCTTTTCCGCGGTTGTTACCGAAAACGAGCCGAAGCCCGCGGGGGCGAGAAGCTCCTCGGCTTTCGAGATAAGCGAAGGATTATCAAACACAGGCGGAACAAGTACCATGGGCGCGCCCTTAAACATATCGCTCCGTGAGTTTTTAAAGCCCGATTTGTGCGTACCCGCCATAGGATGACCGCCTATAAAGGTAAAACCGTATTTTCCGGCAAGAGCAAACCCTGCCTTGCAGACATTTTTCTTTGTGCCGCAGCAATCTATCACAAAAGTGTTTTTATTTATATATTTCGCGTTATTTTCAAGATATTTTACGGCAGCGTCCGGCAGGGTGGCAAGAAGCAAAAGCTCACACACGCCGATATTTTTTTCGGACATTGTAAAATCCGCATTTTCGGAGAGCTTCGCAAACGACAGCGTTTCTTTGTCCGTATCGAAGGCATAAACCGTATGCCCTGCCTTTTTATAGGCGCGCGCCATTGAGCCGCCTATAAGTCCGAGTCCCAATATTCCGACATTCATTTTGTTTTTTCCTTTCCTCTTATTCCTTCATCCACATCGGCAATTGTAATTTTTGATTCGTGCGGAATAGGCTTCCACGTAACCTTTGTGACAAGGGCTATGTACATGGAAACGGTACCGATTATATCAAAAAACGGCCACATAAAACAGTACCATACCTTTTTTGGAAAACTGATTTTTTTAATTCTGTGCCGCTCGGTAAAGAACACATAAAC
>CACZTG010000013.1 GCA_902783995.1 uncultured Ruminococcus sp.
ACGATGAAAATATGATAAAAGCGTTTAACGAAAATGCGGATATTCATGCTGTCACGGCATCGCAGGTATTTGGTGTTCCCGTTACCGATGTCACACCGAATATGCGAAGAAACGCGAAAGCCGTGAATTTTGGCATAGTTTATGGTATAAGCGATTTCGCGCTCGGTGTTGACCTCGGCATTACAAAACGTGAGGCAAAGGCTTATATTGACGGATATCTTGAAAAATACAGCGGAGTTAAGAAGTATATGAAGGATATCGTACAGCAGGCAAGCGATGACGGCTATGTTACAACTCTTTTCGGACGAAGGCGTTATATTCCGGAGCTCAAAGCTTCAAAATTTGCAGAGAGAAGCTTCGGACAGCGTGTTGCCATGAATACACCCATTCAGGGCTCTGCAGCGGATATAATTAAAATCGCAATGGTTAAAGTCAGCAGGCGTCTGAAAGAGGAGGCTCTGAACGCAAAGCTTATATTACAGGTGCATGACGAACTTATAATAGAGGCTCCGAAAAACGAGGAGCAGCAAGTTAAAAAGCTTCTTAAAGAGGAAATGGAAAATGCCGTCAGGCTTAAAGTTCCTCTGACCGTAAGTATAGAAACAGGTAAAAGCTGGTATGAATGTAAATAGGTGATGAAAAATGATTGTCGGAATTACCGGAGGAAGCGGCAGCGGTAAAAGCAAAGTTTCGGCGTTGTTTGCCGAAAACGGCTATACTCTTGTTGACGCTGATAAAATAGCTAAAGAAATTATGAAAAGCGACGATACATTAAAAAAAAATATAAGAGAGCTTTTTGGAGAAGAATATATCTTAGCAAACGGTGAAGTTGACAGAAAGGCTCTCGGCGCGCTTGTTTTTAAAAATAAAGATAAACGTGAGCTTTTAAATTCCGTTACACACCCCGCCATTTATGAAAAAATAGTAAAGCAGGTTAAAAAAGGCGGTAAAAAAATTGTTCTTGACGTACCTCTTTTGATAGGCTCTCCGCTTTCTGAGCTTTGCGATATTACAGTCGCTGTGCTTGCGGATAAAGAAAAACGTATAAACCGTATCATGGAAAGAGACGGTCTTGATAAAAAATCCGCGGAAAACAGAATAAATTCACAGCTCAGTGATGAGGAATATATAAGCGGAACGGATTGCCGTATATATAATAACGGAAGTACAGAGGAGCTTAAACTGATTGTTATGGATTTTATCCGAAATTTTGAGAGGTAATAAAAGTGATTATGCTCGTAAACAAAAAAAGATTTGCGGCGGTAATATCGCTTATGCTTATATGCGTTATTTTGCTTGTAGCTCTTTTAAATGTTAAAAAAATGCGGCAAGGCGCATATCCGATAAAATATTCGGGATATGTTGAAAAATATGCCGCTGAAATGGGAATTGACAAATATCTTGTATATGCGGTAATAAAGGCCGAAAGCAATTTTGATGAAAAAGCGGTTTCGGATAAGGGCGCTGTCGGTCTTATGCAGATTATGCCCGAGACAGGAAAAGAAGCGGCGAATAAAATAGGGATTAACAATTATTCCGACGAAAAGCTTTTGGAACCGAAAATCAATATACGAATAGGCTGTTATTATATAGCGTTTCTAATGAACAGATACGGGAACGATATCAGAACGGCAATGGCGGCGTATAACGCCGGTTACGGCAACGTTGATAATTGGCTTGCCCGCGAACAGAAGGATTTTATTGACGCGGACGATATACCGTTTGGAGAAACAAAAAAATACATAGTTAAAATTATAAACGGCTATGAAAAATATAAAGAAATATATGATGAAGGGAATTGATAATATGGGACTTGAATATAAGGCAAAATATGCTTTTGAGGAAGCGAATAAAAAAGAAAAAAAGGAAATTTTTGCTTTTTCCGAGGATTATAAAGCTTTTTTAAATTATGCCGTTACGGAAAGACGGTGTGTTAAGCTTGGCGTCCGGCTTGCCGAAAAAAATGGCTTTAAACCGTTTGACAGCTTTAAAGCTTTAAAGCCCGGAGATAAAGTATATGGTGTAAATCGTGATAAAAACCTTGTGCTTGCGGTAATAGGCAGGAAAAAAATCGCAGACGGAGTTAATATGATAGGTGCACATATTGATTCGCCGAGACTTGACCTTAAGCCTATGCCTCTTTATGAGGATTCTAAAATTGCTTATCTCAAAACACATTATTACGGCGGAATAAAAAAATATCAATGGCTTACAATTCCGCTTGCGCTTTACGGTAAAATCGTAAAAAAAGACGGTGAGGTTGACGTTGAAACTGACGGTGAAGATTTTGCTCTTGTTATTTCCGACCTTCTTCCGCATCTTGCCGGTGAGCAGATGAAAAAAAGTATGAGTGAAGGCGTTGAAGGTGAACAGCTTAACCTTATAGCAGGAAGTATGACCGAAAGCGGTGAAGACAGCTTAAAGGAAAATATTTTAAAAATACTAAACGAAAAATACGGAATAACCGAAGAAGATTTTATAAGCAGCGAGCTTGAAGCTGTTCCCGCGATTAAAGCGCGCGATGTCGGTTTTGACAGAAGCATTGTCGGCGGCTACGGGCAGGACGACAGGGTATGCGCATATACCGCGATGCGCGCGATATTTGATTGTAACGCCGTTCCTGATGTAACAGCAATGTGCGTTTGGGCGGACAAAGAGGAAATAGGCTCAATGGGTAATACAGGTATGCAGTCAAAATTTACCGAAAACTTTATTGCCGAAATGATAGCTCTTCAGGAAAAGAATTATAATGACCTTATGTTAAGAAGGGCAATGAGTGCCTCCTATTGCATTTCCGCTGATGTTGCGGCAGCGTATGACCCAAGTTTTCCGTCGCCTTATGAAAAAACAAACTCAGCGTATCTCGGCAGGGGAGTTGTTATGGAAAAATATGTCGGAGCAAGAGGGAAAAGCGGCTCAAACGACGCTTCGGCGGAGCTTATGGGTAAAATCAGAAAAATGCTCGACGACAGCAAGGTCGTATGGCAGTTTGGGGAGCTTGGAAAAGTTGACGGCGGCGGCGGCGGAACAGTATCGCAGTATGTCGCAAACCTTAACTGTAACGTTATTGACAGCGGAGTAGCCCTTCTTTCAATGCATTCACCGTTTGAGCTTGCCTCAAAGGGCGATATATATTATGCGTATAAGGGTTACCGGGAGTTTTATAATAAATTCGATTAGTAAAGAGGGATAGCCTTGTCGGTTGATATTAACGATATTAAAAATTATTGCGACGACCCGGCAGTGTTTGCTAACGGCATGCGTTATTTTAAAGACAGCAGGGTGCAAAACCTTGATTTTGTGCCCGGTATGTCTATGCTTAAATGCAAGGTTAATGGTGATAACGCTTCCCATAACGTTGAAATAAGTTTTTCAGACGACGATATAGAAAGCAGTTTATGTGACTGCGGAAGAAAACATGGAGCAAACGGCGTATGCAAGCACATTGCCGCCGCTCTTTTACAGTATGAAAAAAATAAATCCGTTGAAATTGACGAAGAAAAGCAAGAAATATACAATAAAGTTTGCCGCAGTGTAATAAAAGGCATAAGCGGCATTAAACTGTCAAAAAACAAACGCGTTATAAATCTTGCACCATATATTGAAATTAAAGGCTCACGTATGGCAGATTGTACTGTAATGCTTGATTTGGCGGTGGGTTTTGACAAGCTTTATAAAGTCAAAAAGCTTGGTAAATTTCTTGATGCCGTGAGAGATAACGGAGAAATGGAATTTAACTCGAACTTTAAATTTAACGGTAAAATTCACACTTTCGGTGAAAAGGAAAATGCACTTATTGAATATCTTGAAACCTTAAAACAAATTTATGAAGACACAGGAAAAAAGATGGGTGACAGAGGGCTTGTTTTAAACGGGAATGTACTTGTGAATGTTTTTGAGCTTGCGTCGGAATGTGAAAATACATTTATAAGACTTAACGGTGAAGATTTCAGCTCTTTTCCTGTTTTGAAGGATAAATTTGAAGTTCCTGTAAAACTCTCAAAAGTATATGATAAATTTGAGCTTGAATTTGAAAAATGGGGAAATGTGAGAGCTATTGATAAAAAATACAGGCTTGTAATTTATGAAAACGCTTTTCATATTCTTTCTCAGGAGCAGGCAGATATAACAAAGCTTTTTTTACATGCTTACGATAAAATAGGAAACGAAAACATAAAATTCAGCAATGAAGAAAAAAATACTCTTGTTGAAAATGTTATGCCGAAACTCAGGTATCTTTCCGATTTAAGCGTTGATGACAATATAAGAAAAGATATTGTGATTACCGATTTAACAGTTAAAATATACCTTGAAACAGACAATGAAAAAAACATAATCGCAAGAGCTGTTTTTGCGTATGACAATGTTGAATTTAACCATTTCGCGAATGAAAAGCCTGTTATGGAAGGGAAAATTCTGCTTCGTGACAAACGCCGCGAAAATGAATTTATAAGACTTGCGGCAAAAATGGGCTTTATGTCAAAGGATGGATTTTTGTATTTGAATTCACCTGAAAAAATATATAAATTCCTTGAAGAAGGGCTTGAAGAATTTACAAAGCTTTATGAGGTGTTTTATTCGGAAAGCTTTTATAATCTCAGGCTTTTTTCGCCGAGACGCGGTTCGGGTTCCGTAAGTATCGGCGCCGGAAATTTGTTTGAGTTTTCGGTTGATTTTGACGGTATTCCGGGAGAAGAACTTGAAAATGTTCTTAAAGCTGTGCGTGAAAAAAGACATTTTTACAGACTTGACAACGGAAATTTTGTTGATTTAAAATCCAAAGCACTTGAAAACATAAGTGAACTTATGGATAATATCGACACACGTTTTGATGAAAACGGAAAAGCGGAAATTTCTGCAGGAAAAGCTGTCTATATCAGTACAAAGGGTGATGAGTTTGTGCAAAACCGCTCAAAACCTTTTGAGGAAATGCTCAGCCGTATTAAAGAGCCTGTAAAAGCAGATTTCAAAGTACCGAAGGTGCTTGAAGGCGTTATGAGAGATTATCAGAAAACAGGCTTTAAATGGCTTAAAACAATGGCAAGCTACGGTTTCGGAGGCATACTTGCCGATGAAATGGGACTCGGAAAAACCTTACAGACAATAGCGTTTATTATTTCCGAATATGAGAAAAAACCTCAGCCGTCGCTTATTATTGTGCCGACTTCGCTTCTTTTTAACTGGCAGGCGGAATTTGAAAAATTTGCGCCGGGTTACAAGGTAAAGGTTGTTTGCGGTATGCCCGATGAACGCCGTGAGCTTCTGAATGACGTTGATGATTGCGCGGCGGTCATAACTTCATACGGTATGATACGGCGCGATATAAATATGTATCTTTTAAGAACATGGAGTTATTGCTTTATTGATGAAGCGCAGCACATTAAAAATCCCAATACTGTCAACGCGAGGGCTGTTAAACGTGTGAAAGCGGACGGATATTTTGCGATTACAGGTACGCCGATTGAAAATAATCTTACGGAGCTTTGGTCAATATTTGATTTTATTATGCCCGGATATTTGTTTTCGCGGTCAAAGTACCGTAAAGTGTATGAAGTGCCGATAATGAAAAAAAACAGTGATGACCATATAAAGAGTTTGCTTGAACATACAAGTCCGTTCATAATGAGAAGGCTTAAAAGCGGAGTTATGCAGGAGCTGCCGGAGAAAATCGAAACCTATATGCTTACCGACCTTGAAGCAGAACAACGGCTTTTGTACCAGGCTTACGCGTATAAGGCAAGAGAAGAAATACGCAGCCTGACAGCCGAAAAAGGGTTTGAAAAAAGCAGGATAGAAATTCTTGCACGCATCACACGCCTGAGACAGCTATGCTGCCACCCGGGACTTTTCATTGAAAATTACGAAGGCGGAAGCGGAAAGCTTAACGCGCTTCTTGAGCTTGTTGAGGACGGCACTCTTTCGGGCAGAAGAATGCTCATTTTTTCGCAGTTTACTTCAATGCTCGAGATAATAGCGGGTATGCTCAGAGAGATAGGCATAACTTATTTTTATCTTGACGGAAGCGTGAAGAGCGGTGAGCGTATTCATATGTGTAATGCTTTTAACGAAGGACAGCGTGATGTTTTTCTGATATCGCTTAAAGCGGGCGGAACAGGGCTTAACCTTGTGGGTGCCGATACGGTTATACATTATGACCCATGGTGGAATCCCGCTGTTGAGGACCAGGCTACAGACAGAGCACACCGCATAGGTCAGACAAAAGCCGTACAAGTTATAAAGCTTGTCGCAAAAGGTACAATTGAAGAAAAAATCAGAACTCTGAAAGAAAAAAAACAAGAGTTGATAAGCACTGTTCTCCGTGAAGGAACAGCAAATATTTCTGCAATGACGCTTGAAGAAATACAGGAATTGTTTGAATAAATTTCTATATATGATTTTAAAGAAAGGCATGGTTATATGTTTGCTAAATTGGATTTTATAGAAGAAAGATATGAGGAGCTTAACAAAAAGGTCAGCGAGCCTGATGTAATTGCCGATACGAAGCTTTGGACAAAGCTGTGCAAGGAGCTGTCGCAAATAACTCCGATTGTTGAAAAATACCGTGAGCATAAAAAGGCCGAAACCGATATATCGGAAGCTAAAGAAATGCTTGCCGATAAGCTTGATAAGGATTTCAGAGAAATGGTTGAAGCGGAGCTTGAGGACGCAAAGGAAAGGCTTGAAAAAACATCGCACGAGCTTAAAATACTTCTTTTACCGAGTGACCCGAATGACGAAAAAAATGTTATTGTTGAAATACGCGCGGGTGCCGGCGGAGATGAAGCCGCGCTTTTTGCGGCGGCTCTTTTCCGAATGTACTCAATGTATGCCGAAAACAACCGCTGGAAAATTGAAATAATGGAACAAAACGAAACAGGTCTCGGAGGTTTTAAAGAAATAATTTTCCAGATTTCCGGCACAAGAGTATATTCAAGATTAAAATACGAAAGTGGTGTTCACCGTGTTCAGAGAGTGCCCGAAACGGAATCACAGGGCAGAATACACACGTCAACCGTTACGGTCG
>CACZTG010000014.1 GCA_902783995.1 uncultured Ruminococcus sp.
AAAGCTTTTGGAAAACCTTGAAGATAACGATGACGTTCAAAACGTGTATCACAACTGGGAAAATGCCGAAGACGCGGAATAATCCGGCTTATTTGCAGAGTTAAAAAAGCTGTAAGCAATAATTAATTTATTGTTTGCGGCTTTTTTTTATTTATCGGAAATTTGGGAAATTGTGTTTTATTATTGATAATTGGACACTAAAAATATGCAAAAAAGAGGGCTTGACTTTTTCGGAAATATGTGGTATAATGATAAAATGGCGTATATCTCCGCAATTACAAGGTAAGTTTTGCCGTATATTATTGAAGAAACTACACCTTAAGCATTATGTCGTTTTATACGGCAGCCTGCGGAGTCAAGGTCAGGCTTTAGACCGAAGATTACGCTGTATCCGCCGGTTTCCTTTGCGAAACAATATGAATGGCTGAAGTTAAGACAGGGCAGCGAGCATGGCTGCAAAAGAATCCGTTTCTGCGGGTTAAGTGGTGCTAAATGACAGCAGGAGGTGCTGTTAGCATTATTTCGGACATCAGAGGAATTTTCATATTGAAGAGGAACGTCCTTTCGCGGATACAATATTACTGATTGAGGTGAACAAAATGCAAAGTAACGCTACAGTTCAACGACCAAAGCCCGTTAAACTTGGCAAGGCAGACCGTATGACCTTTTCAAAAATTGATGAGGTTCTCGATATGCCAAATCTTATCGAAGTGCAGAAGGATTCTTACGATTGGTTTTTAAAGCAGGGGTTAAGAGAGGTATTTCATGACGT
Organism: uncultured Ruminococcus sp.; assembly: GCA_902783995.1. Next base: position 773 of record CACZTG010000014.1, read on the forward strand.
ATCTCCCATAACCGACCATGCCGGAAGCCTTTCGCTTGAATTTTACGATTATCATTTTGATAAAAATTCAAAATATTCCGTTGAGGAATGTAAAGAAAGGGACGCGACGTATTCGGTTGCGCTCAGAGTAAACGTAAGACTTGTTAACCGCGACACCGGAGAAATTAAAGAGCAGGAGCTGTTTATGGGCGATTTTCCGCTTATGACCGACAGCGGCACTTTTATAATCAACGGTGCGGAACGTGTTATAGTAAGTCAGCTTGTCCGTTCGCCGGGCGCTTATTACTCTTATAAGTTTGACCGCGCGGGTAAAAAGCTTTACGCCGCTACGGTTATTCCGAACAGAGGCGCATGGCTTGAATATGAAACGGATTCAAACGATATTTTTTCCGTAAAAGTTGACAAAACCAGAAAAATGCCGATAACCGTGCTTCTTCGCTCACTTGGACTTTCCACGGACGAGGAAATTATGGAAAAATTCGGAAACGACCCGAAAATTGCCTCAACTATCGAGCGTGACCCTATAAAGAACCATGAAGAAGCGCTGCTTGAAATTTACAGAAAAATTCGTCCGGACGACCCGCCCACGGTGGATTCGGCAAAAACACTCATAGAAAATCTTTTCCATGACCCGAGAAGGTATGATTTCGCAAAGGTCGGTAGATATAAAATAAATAAAAAGCTTTCTTTTGTTGAAAGAATTGTGGGCAAAAAGCTTATCGCCCCTGTTGTTGATTCGTTTACCGGCGAGATTATAGCAGGAAAGAATGATATAATAACGGAAGAAATCGCGAATGAAATGCAGGACGCGGGTATCAGCTCCGTTGATGTTGATATTGACGGAAAAGCTGTCAGAGTTATCACAAACTGTACTGTTGCGGTTAAAAAGTATTTCCCCGATGACTTTGACCTTTCGGATGTTGATATGACAGAGAGAGTTTATAAGCCGATGATGGATATACTTGCGGATGAATGTGAAACTCCCGATGAGCTTAAAAAAGCGGTAATCAGAAGTATGGATAATCTTCTTCCGAAATATATTACAACCGATGATATTTACGCTACAATCGGATATATAAGCAATCTTGAAAACGGTATAGGCAGTGAGGACGATATTGACCATCTCGGCAACAGGCGTCTGCGCTGCGTGGGAGAGCTTTTACAAAACCAGTTCCGTGTCGGCTTTGCCAGAATGGAGAGAAGCGTAAGAGAAAGAATGTCCATTCAGGACCTTGATGTTGCCGCGCCGCAGAATCTTATAAATATCAGACCTGTGGTTGCTACAATAAAAGAGTTTTTCGGAAGCTCGCAGCTTTCACAGTTTATGGACCAGAACAATCCTCTTGCGGAGCTTACTCATAAGAGAAGGCTCAGTGCTTTGGGTCCGGGTGGTCTTTCGAGAGACCGCGCAGGTTTCGAAGTCAGAGATATTCATCCTTCGCATTACAGCAGAATGTGTCCCATAGAATCACCCGAAGGACAAAACATAGGTCTTATCAGCTCGCTTGCGACATACGCGAGAATTAATGAGTACGGCTTTATTGAAGCTCCG
>CACZTG010000015.1 GCA_902783995.1 uncultured Ruminococcus sp.
ATCCTGTACATCATGACTGTACATTGAAAAAGCAGGTAAGCCTCTCTGCGCAAAAGCCGCCATAACAGCCGCCAAGTACACCGCGCCGGGACGCTCCGTTCCGTTAAAGCCCCATACGGCTTTTACGGTATCGCCCGATAAATCCATGGTTTCACTTCCGTAGCACCAGCAAGGCGTTACGGCAAGAGAAGCGCATACGTTCTGAGTTTTGAAGAAATCTGCGCATTTTGCCGCTTCGGCTCCGCCGCCTATTGTGCAGGGTGAAATAACACACTCTGCGGGCGTTCCGTCCTGATAGCGCACATTTTTCTCGATTAATTCCTTTGCCGCCTTTGCCATAGCCATTGTTTTTTCTTCAAGGCTCTCTCTGACGCCTCCCCAGCGTCCGTCAATTGTAGGTCTTATGCCTATTTTGGGTTTCATAAAAAATCCTCCTGTTTTTTTATAAATTGTGATAAAAGTAATAATAACTGATACGCCTACTATTTTAACACTTATACTATTATCATTTTTATCTTGCGCCAACACTTTCAATATCTATATTTTTAAAGCCCTTTTCAAATACGGGTGAATCATTTTTTAAACCGGCATACGGCTTTTTTATATCAATAAATAAAGGGTCTGCTGAAATTGAACCTTTTTCAAAATTAAATTTTTCGTTTACTTCTTTAATATTAAGTTTTCCCTCGTCCGTTATTACAACAGTCGGTTCTTTTGCATTTGTTGAATAAAGAATATTATTTGACGACACAACATTTGAAAAATGCGCCAACTCTTTCCCGTAATCATAATAAAGCTTGTATATGGGCTTGTCAGCAGTTATCATAATGTTATTCTCAAATAAAACGCCGGTATTTATCATATTTTGAGATACCTTAACAGCTTCGCTTTTTTCCGAGATAAAAATATTGTTTTTTACAACGTTGTGATCTCCGTAATGATGGTGAAAGGCATTTTCCGAAAAATCGTAGCAAATATTATTTTCTACTGTTATATAACTGCTTCCTTCATCTGTGTATATTCCCCATCCGCCATAATATCGGCTTGTAACTCCATGGATAAGATTATTTCGTACAAGCGTTCCTTTTTGCTTACCCAAAAGGTATATTCCGCCCATGTCGCTAAGCTTGCCTTTGCCTATATTGTATATATGATTAAATTCAATTATATTGTCATGACAGATGCTTTCTTTATATCCCCATACCCAACCGACGGATATTCCGCTGTAATAAAGCTCGCTGACGGTATTGTGAGCTATTCTGTTATTATATGCATGGCGAATAAGAATACCGCAAGCGGCAAAATACCGTTCCCCGCAATTTTTAATAATATTATCGGTAATACTTATATAACAGGTGTGATATTTTTCTTCGCTGCCGGCTTCGCCGCCGGATACGGATATGCCTCCGGCACCTCCGTTTGCGATAACGTTTTTTTCTATTCTTATATTACTGCATCCTTCATAAATTACAATGCCATGTAAGCCAAAGCATTTTAAACCGCACATCTCAAACGAACAGTTTTTCGCATACTTAAATTCAACACTTCCGTGCGCAAAACATAACGACTGAGGGTCGGAGGAAAATCCGACCTCGTCTTCGCCGTATATATGAGTTACGACATCAAAGAAATATCTGCTTTTATAGTCGCCTTTTGTATATGCAAGCACAAGGTTTCTGATTGTAATGTTTTTTACAGGTTTTTCCTCGTTTCCTTCAATAACAAATATTTTCTGCGTAACAGGTATAAACGCTTCTGTATTTTCAGCGCTTTCCGTTTCATCGGCAGGAATATAATATACTTTTTTATTTGTCCTGTCGAGATACCATTCGCCCGGACTGTCAAAGCTTTCGGAAACATTTTCAAAATAGTAACACATTTTTGCGGAAGGATTTTTTTCGCTTATTGTAAACCTTGATTTGTATTTTAAAACAATTTTTCCGCTTTCGCAATCATAACTTTCTATCGGAGTATGCTCATCTATCCAAAAATGGTTATAGCTTATCAGACAATCGGATAGATTTTTAAAACTCATTATTTTTTTCATATCCTCTTTGCGGGCAATAAACCATTTAGACGATGCCGAAAGCTCCTCGCTGTCATTTTCAACCTCTGCCGGAAGAAGGGTATCTTCTTTTGGGTACCTTGTAAGCTTAGCTCTTTTTCCGTTGACATAAAAATCGGTAAACCACTGCCCGCTGTCAATAATTTCAGAAACATCGGCACTTATACATTTTTTTCCGTTATACACATCATTTTTAAATCCTGTTATCCTTTTTCCGCCGTAAAGAGTGCAAGACGAATACGGTTCAATGGTTACCAAACTTACATCGTTTTTAATAAATACAGGCTTTTCAATAAAATATTCACTGTCAACAAGCTTTACGGATACAGGCTGAAAATAACCGAGCATACGCATATCGCGTACAATTTCAAGCGCACGCTCTATTGTTTTTACAGGTCCCAATCCATCAGAGCGGTTGTCCGGATAGAATCCGAAATTCATTCTGTCGTCCCCGTATTTATTTGATACATATATGTTTGATACAGTATTTATATCATACATAGTTAATCCTCCATATAATTATACTTTGAAAAAATTTTTATATTTGAGAGCTGATTTTCCTTTTGGTTTGCCTTTATGCGTTTTTTTAAATGCTTATATATTTCGGTCATTTCTTTTCCGCCTCAAGCGTAATTATGCTGTACGGCTTTACGGTAATACCTTCCGTATCACTTTCGTACTCTTCATTTAAGTTTACGGTTTTTATGTTTTTAAACTCTCCCTTAAGCTCTCCCCTGATTTCCTTCTCTGTCGGATTATACATACGGATAATATATTTATCGCTGTCCTCCGCCTTTTTTAGAGCCGTAAGAACAAGCCCTTCCGGCAGCTCAAGGAAAGATTTTCTGTCAGCTTCCTTTCCGTTTCCTTTTGAGGTCTGCACAGCCTTTACGGGCGCGGAAATTCTCTCGCCGAGCATTCCGGCATTTTCACCTGCCGCTATATTATACTCAAAAACAAGCTCGCCCTGCGACTGTCCCCCGTTCTCGTGTGGAAACATACCTGCGCTTCTGAACTCTGTGCATATTACATTTCTTACGCTTCTGAAAAGCGTTATGTAAAGATCACCGTTTCCGTTTGCCTCATATTCAAAGGTAGAATTATCAACTATCGCAAAGCTGCCTTTTCCGTCCGAAAGGCTTGTAAAATATCCCTTAGGAAGCGTCTGCATTTCGGGATAATACTCTTTTTCGGAAGGCTTTGTCGGACGCTTATCCACATAAAAATGTCCCGCGCTCTCGGCGTAATCCGCTTTTATGCCCGTCTCAAAAACGGCTCTCATTCTGTGGTCCTTTATGCTGTTGTTTATTACGGTTTTTACCTTTAAGTGCTTAGCGCCTTTTTCAAGTGTATAATATACCTTGATTTCAAACTCTTTCGTTTCCTCGCTTCTTTTGCTTTCCCCGTGAATCATATTTTCGTTTATCACAGCAAAGGCAGGCAATATCATTCTGATACTTACTCCTACCGTTGCCGAAAGCACGCCGTTTTCTTCGTACCATATCTCAGCGTTTGCGCCGAGAGAGTTAAACGTTCTGTTATGATACGGAGGATAGTAAATCCAATAGTCGCCCGTATCACCCGTATCCTCAAAATAATTAAGATTTTTAAATGTTCTGCCGCTTTCCTTTTCGGTTATATCGACCGTTCCGTTTCCGTTTACTTTAACCCTTAAAAATTCGTTTTCCATAACGTTATCGGTCTTTATTATTTCTTCGCCGCTGAATTTTCTCATTTCGTGCCAGAAAACGGTTTTGCGGTTAAATTCCTTTGTTTTTACCGCTCTTACTGTTTTATAGCCCATTGCCGGCATTTTGCCTGTTTCAAGCAGAATTTCATATCTGTCCGCTTCGTAGGGCAGCGGTCTTGTGTGAAGATTTGAAACGGGCGTTACAATTTCTTTCCGTGAAATGAACTGCTTTTTCAAAACGGTCTCACCGTCATATATATCAAAATCCCATACGTTCATTGATTTCGGAAAATCAATATAAAGCTTTACCGTTTCGCTTCTTTCATACGGCAGGGTATTGAAAAGTACAATAAGCATATCGGTATCATTATATCCCGAAAAATCAATATTTTTCACTATGTTTTTGCATGCGGTATTTGAAACCGTTTCGGCAATTTCAAGCGTCTGATTTAATCTGTACATCGTATCGTCTGCTGTCTTATCCTGCGTTACGCCGTTTATGCTGTCGTGCGGGTGAGAAAGCAGAAGGTAATCCACCGCCTTATCAAGAAAAGCCTTGTTGTATTTTCCTTCCATTACGGAAAGCGGCTCCGCCGTTTTGAAAATCGCGTTTTCCGCCTTTTTGTTCAGTATTTTTATTTTCGGTCTTGTTGCAAGCGCGTTTGCGCTGCACTTATACGCGGGACCGTCGCGAAGCTCACCCTTTACTGTTTTAAGCCTGTTTATATCAACCTCTTTTTTAAATTCGTCAACGTATTTTTCAAGAGTCGAAAGCTCTATATTTATTTCGGGAAAAAGCTCACGTAATTTATTTACAATTTCCGTAAGCTCGGGCTGCGCGGTGGAAGAATCCGAGCCGTTCATAAGCAGTCTGTTACCCGGAAGCACCGTTTCGTCCATCGCATGCCATGCGGTTTCAAAGGCTTTTTTTAACTTTTCGTCATATATTTCAGAATTATTTTCTATGACAAAATAATCTTCCCAGAAGCCTTTCTTGTCTGCCTCATGGTAAACCTGCCCGTCCCTTCCGAGCTGCATATAGTATTCGTCCGAATTATAGTCCTTACCTGTTGTAACCTCAAGATAAGCGTTCATAAAAAAGTTGGCTCTCGCATGCTCGCCCAGCCTCGTCGCAAAGACCTTACTGCCGTCGGGTGCTTCCCACAAAAACTCGCAGTCGGGACATCTTTCCTTTGAAATATTTTTAGCAACAACCACAAAATCAAGCCCAAAGCCTTTATAAATCTGCGGAAACTGCGCCGTCTGTCCCCAGCCGAAGGATTCGTGAGCTACGTTTAAGCGCCTTCCGAGCTTTTCCGACAGCCTGCTGCCTTTAAGAAGATTACGGACAAGGCTTTCACCGCAAACAGGATAAAGGTCGGGAAGCGTGTACCACGGACCGACATCTATCCTGCCCTCTTTTATATATCTTTCCAGCTTTTTTCTGTTTTCGGGCTTCATTTCAAGATAATCCTCAATAATAACCGACTGCCCGTCCATTAAAAAGCAGGAATATTCCGGCTCATTATCAAGTATATCAAGAAGCTCATCTATCATATCGATAAGATACTGCCTGTTTTCCCATATGGGATATCTCCATTCCCTGTCCCAGTGTGTATGCGTTACTATATGCGCTTTTTTCATAAACATTTCCCTACTTGTCTTAAATAATATTGTATTTTTATTATACCATATAAAATATAATTATGCAATACTTTTACATTATTATTTAAAAGTCTGAAACATTCCGATAATCAATAATTTTTTCTGAACTCACTCGGCGAAATACCTTCGGACTCCGCAAATATCCTGTTGAAGCTTCTTATTGTATTAAAGCCGCTTTTGTAGCATATATCGGTAATTGACATATTAGTATTTACCAGCAAATATTTTGTATAGTCGATCCTGTAATCGTTTACAATATCGTTTATACCATACCCCGTTTTTGCTTTAAAAATTCTCGAAAGGTAACTTGCGTTTACACCGAAATATTTTGCTATCTGAGAAAGAGAAATGTTGTTTTTGAAATTTTCCGGTATATACCGAAGAACATCGGCGCATAAATCCTTACGATGCCCGCCCGCATAGTCGGAAAAAACACATTGTTCAAAAAGCAGCCCTGTTATTACATACAACAATCCTTGTTCAACGGCTGTATTTTTATTGACACTGCTTGCTTGCTTTTTCAAAGCATTCACACAGTAATCCACTGTCTTATTGTTATTGACAACCACAGGATTATCAAGCTTTTTTGTTAAATATGCCGACAACCGCGGAATTATAGAAGGGTTAACCATAATTAAAACACCTGTAGATTTTTTACAGGATATATATGAGTGCTCCGACTCCGGTAAAATAATCATCCATGAACGCTCATGAAGCACATATTTTTCACGCTCGCAAGTAAGTAAAAATTCCCCTTTTGTACACAGAACAAGTTCAAGCTGTTTGTGTATATGTGAAGAAAACGAAAAATCTTCGTATATGTCGCCTATTCTAAAATCAAATTTTTTATTCTCATAAAAAATCATACAGCATCTTCCCTCCTCTTTTCATTATAACACAAAGGTAAAAAAATGTCTATAAGTTTTCATATTATTTCTTGTGTTTTTTCTGCTTTAACATTATACTGTTTACAAATGCATTAAGCAAGGAGGACTTAAAAAATGGAATACCACGTATCAAAAACAGGAGCGGACTTAAATCCCGGTACAATGGAAAGCCCTTTTCTAACTATATCAAGAGCTGCGAAAATTGCTGTCGGAGGCGACAGAATCATAGTTCACGAAGGGGTGTATCGTGAATGTGTATCACCCGCAAACGGTGCGAGAACCGCAAACGACAGAATAATTTATGAAGCGGCGGAAAACGAAAAAGTTATAATTAAAGGCTCGGAGGTTATTAACAGCTGGCAGAAAAACGAATCGGGCAAATGGACAGCGGCTATTCCAAATGATTTTTTCGGAGATTATAACCCATATAACGATTTTATTGACGGAGACTGGTTTTTAAGACCATTATATACTTTGCATACAGGTGCTGTTTATATTAACGGCAAAGCTCTTAAAGAAAGTGTGTCGCCCGAAGATATAGAAAACGAAACGCTTACATGGTGTTGCAAGGTTACAGCCGATGAAACAATTATATATGCTGATTTTGGCACCGAAAATCCAAACGATGAGCTTACAGAAATAAATGTCCGAAGGTCGTGCTTTATGCCGAAATACACAGGTATAAATTATATAACTGTAAGAGGGTTTGAAATGGCTCATGCCGCTACACAGTGGGCACCTCCCACAGCCGAGCAAATTGGGATGATTTTTACAAATTGGAGCAAAGGATGGATTATAGAAAACAATATTCTTCACGACTCACGATGCAGCGCTGTAAGCGTTGGTAAAGAAAAAACAACAGGTCATAATTTGTCGTCTCGTTATTTAAGAAAGCCCGGCTATCAGGAGCAGCTTGAAAGCGTATTTGCGGCAAGACATATAGGTTGGAGTAAGGAACGCATAGGCAGTCATATTATTCGCAACAATACAATATATGACTGCGGTCAGAACGGCATTGTCGGTCATATGGGCGGTGCTTTCAGTGAAATATACAATAACAACATATATAACATAGGTCATAATCATGAATTTTTCGGCTATGAAATTGCCGGAATCAAGCTTCATGCAGCTATTGATGTTAAAATATATAATAACCGTATTCACCATTGCGGCGTTCACGGCACATGGCTTGACTGGCAGGCACAAGGCGTGCGTTTGACGAGAAATTTATATTACGACAATGACGGAACCGACCTTTTCATTGAAGTATCTCACGGTCCGTATATGGTCGATAATAACATATTTGCTTCAAAGCACTCTTTACTGAATCATTCTCAGGGCGGCGCATATGTACATAATTTGTTTCTTGGCGCTACGCGTCATGATGAAATAAAGACCCGCTCCACTCCTTATCATTTACCGCATTCAACGGAAATACGCGGATGCGCCCTTGTTTATGGCGGCGATGACAGATTTTTCCAGAATATATTTGTCGGCGGCAGTGTCAGCGGCAGCAACGGTGATTATTTTACTGTAACCGGTACTTCAATATACAACGGTCATACCACGTCAATAGAAGAATATTCAAAAAAAATCGCGGAAATTGTCGGCAGAGGCGATGCGGCACAGTATCAGAACATTCCTGACCCTGTATATATATCGGGAAACTGTTATATGTCCGGTGCGGCAAGCTTTGAAAAAGAGGAAAATAAACTTGAAACCGAGTTTAATCCCGAAATAAAAATACTTGAAGAAAACGGAAATATTTACCTTGAAGCAAATATACCCGATAAGCTGTTTGATATAAAAACGAAGCTTATAAAAACAAGCAACTTGCCGCTTCCCAGAATAAACGATATCCGATACGAAAATGCCGACGGCACAGAGCTTTCAGTTAATACCGATTTTTCGGGAAATTCCAGAAGTGATACACCCGTACCCGGTCCGTTTGAAAATTTGAAACCCGGTAAACAAAAAATCCTGATTTTTAAAATGTAAACTTTAATAAAAGGTTTGAATACTGTGCGGCTTTGCCGAAAACATTGAAATTTTGGCAGTTGCTTTATCTTCAAACGTAAGTGACTGAATACACCAAAAACCGGACCGCTGACATTTTTTGTCAGCGGCCCGGTTGCATTTTTTTAAAAAGAAATACCTGTTTAATTATTTAACAGCAT
>CACZTG010000016.1 GCA_902783995.1 uncultured Ruminococcus sp.
CGAAGCTCACGAAGGTCAAGCCTAAGACGGCAGCACATTGAGCGCACATCGCTCGGCTCCATATCGGAGTTTATATAGTTCGAGAAATACGGAGTACCGTATTTTGCAGTCATTTCAAAAAGAAGCTTGTTGTTTTCTGTTTCGCTCCAATCAAAATTACGTGTGATTGAATAAGTCGGAATGGGATATTGGAAACCTCTGCCGTTGGCGTCGCCTTCAATCATAACTTCAATAAACGCCTTGTTTACCATATCCATTTCCTTCTGACAGTCGCCGTAAGTGAAATCCATTTCCCTGCCGCCTATTATCGCCGGAAGGTTTTTAAGGTCTCCCGGCACCGTCCAGTCAAGCGTAATGTTTGAGAAAGGCGCCTGCGTACCCCAGCGGCTTGGTGTATTAACACCGTAAACAAAAGACTGTATGCACTGTTTAACCTCTTTTTGCGTAAGGTTATCCACCTTTACAAACGGTGCAAGGTATGTGTCAAAGGATGAAAATGCCTGCGCGCCTGCCCACTCATTCTGCATTATGCCGAGAAAATTAACCATCTGATTACAAAGAGTTGAAAGGTGATTGGCGGGTGATGACGTGATTTTACCCGGTACACCGCCGAGACCTTCCTGAATGAGCTGTTTTAAGCTCCAGCCCGCGCAGTATCCCGTAAGCATTGAAAGGTCATGAAGATGTATTGCCGCACTGCGGTGAGCTTCGGCTATTTCATCATCATAAACCTCGCTGAGCCAATAATTCGCGGTTATCGCGCCCGAATTTGAAAGAATAAGCCCACCTACCGAATATGTAACGGTGGAATTTTCCTTTACCCTCCAGTCGTTTATTTTAAGATAGTTATCGACTATCTCTTTATAGTTCAGAAGGGCGGAATTAACGTTACGAACCTTCTCACGCTGTCTGCGGTACAAAATATACGCCTTCGAGACATCAGCGTATCCCGACTCGGACAAAACTTTTTCCACGCTGTCCTGGATATCCTCCACCGTAATTTTATCTTCTTTTATTTTGCTTTCAAAATCCGCAGTTACATGGAGAGCTATCATATCCACAACGCTGGGATGATATTGTTTTCCGAGAGCTTCAAAAGCTTTTGTTATGGCGGCGCTGATTTTATTTATGTTAAAATCAACAATTTTTCCGTCTCTTTTTACAACCTGATACATGTCTGTTTCTCCTTTTTATATTATTTTTCATCAAAATTTTTGTAAATATAAGTTACAAATATCATTATAACATTAAGAAAGAGATTTGTCAATATATTGTGGTTATTTTTTTAAAATTTTTTTGAAAAAACAATATATAGTTGTTTAAATTCCCCGAATTTCTGCTTTGGACACATATTTTTTCACAATCGCAGCGTATTTTTCAAGCTCATCTCTTCCGGGCGCATGTAAATTTCCGAAAGGAACGGTATCCCTGTCCGTAAACGCCTGAAGAAAATATTTTCTCCCGCCTTTTATCATCTTACCGATTTCTTCAAAATCCTTTTCCGAATGAAATTCGCTCACAACAGTGGTGCGAAATTCGTAATCCTTTGCTTTTCTCATTATTATACCAATGCTTTTTTTAATTACGGAAATATCGGTTTTGTCAATTCCGCAGGTTTCGGCATATTTTGAAGGGCTGTTTTTTATGTCCATGGCGACATAATCCGCAAGCTTTTTATCTAAAATATTTTCAAGCATTGTGGGGTGATAGCCGTTTGTATCAAGCTTTACGGCAAATCCAAGCTCCTTTATTTTCGCAAGAAAACCCGGAAGCTCATTATGCATACAAGGCTCTCCGCCTGTTATCGCAACGCCGTCAAGCAGCGCTTTTCTGCCTGAAAGAAACTTAAAAAACTCATCGTCCGTCATAACCGCCTTCGCGCTGCCGTCCGCAAGCTCAAAGTTATGGCAAAACGGACAGCGGAAATCGCAGCCTCCGAGAAATACTGTACACGCCACGTGTCCCGGAAAATCAAGCAGCGTCATTTTTTGAAGCCCATGCAGTTTCATCTTAAAAAATCTCCTTTTTAAATTGCGGCAAGAATATGCATATTTCTAACCTCAGAATCCTTTATGCCGTCATTTACGGAATAGGCGTGCTTTTCAAGGTCGCCGCAGTTTGCTTTTGTGATTCCGCGGTTTATAAGCTCCGCTATAATATCCGAAGAAATGCTTTCGATTAAAATATATTTTTCTTCACACATATCCTCGCCGTTACCGCTTGAAATAAGATATTCAAGCGTTTCCCAAAGCTCCGAAAACTTTTTGAGCTCTCTTAACGCCTTAAAACTCCATTTATAATAAGGCATATATCTTTGATTCAGTAAAAAAATCACCGCCATCGCGCTTTTTACAAATTCAAACGCGGCAAGCTGCGCCGCCGCGGTTTCACCGTGACCGATACACCGCTTATAATTATACTGCCCCGACTGTGCCATAATCAGAAGCTGTCCGGCAAGCTTTTTAAGAAAAATATCTTCGGGATAAAATTCAAGCTTTTCCCTGATTTTTGATATTTCACCGTAATTGTCAAAAAATATTTCGCCGCTTGTAACCTCCAAAAGCGCCTGCTGCGGAACTGTCAGCCAGCCGCTTAAACTCAGACTGCCGTCGGGCGAGCCGATTTTTTCATTAAAAAATTCATCTGTGCGAAAAATTCCGTGTCTTGCCCCGCCCACGGGCTGCATCAAAGACCTTTTAAAGCCCATAAACTCTCTTGGGAGCTTTGCGTACGCGCGTTCAAGCAAAAACGCCGTTCTGCGGTCAATAACATCTTCACCCGGCAAAAAAATACAAAAGCCCGGCTCAAAATCATGGTCTTTAGAAATATCGTCATCATAGCCCAGACACTCCGAGCCGCTGCCGAACATTCCCGCCGCAAGATACGGCATAATCTCTTTAAATTCATCAAGCATAGGCTTGCCGTATGCTTCGTAAAACGCCCTTGAAAGTTCAAGCCCTTTCATTATATATATTCTCCATTCTCTTGTTTAACTCGTCCGCCGCGAGAAAATAACCGTAATACGAAAAAGTCGGCGCGCATTTTTCGCATACAAAAGCATAATACCCATCACGCTCCGCGGAGGAATCGTTAAGAAGCTCATACGCCTTATCAAGAAGCGAGAAAATCTGCTGTTCGCCCTGCTCCATACCTATTTCGTCCTCAATAGCGTTTGCGCGGTTAAGGCATGTAATCGCCTGTTCAAGCACGCCGCCCTTAACCTTTCCCATAAGCTCCATAGCTTTATCGTAATAAACGTATGCCTCTTTAAACCGTTTTAAAGTTACAAGAGTAAGCGCCATATTATTGTAAAGCCCTCCGAGAAGCTGCGGCTGCACCGCTTTACTTCCCTCATAAATTTCTTTTGCTTTTTCAAAAAGCTTCAGAGCGTCTTCGTTTCTGTCAAAAGCGTTGTATGCCGTAGCGATATTTATATATGTAGTGCCCGCGCTGACAGTATTTCCCATATCAAGCTCTTTTAAAAGCGATAATGCCGCATCGGCGTTTTCAAAAGCTTTTTCCTTGTTGCCGGTCTTGCGGTAATGCCCAATATATTCATTCCTTATCATAAGCTCGCCTTTTTTATCTCCGCCGAGCTTCGCCTCCTTAAGCCAGTAGGCAAGATGCTTTTCCGCCCCGTCATAATCACGGCGGCTCATATATTCGTTCATTTTGTCAATTATCCGCTGCTGCGGCACAGGCTTTACGGAAGGTTTCGCCCCGTAAGGCTCGCCGCATAATAAACACCTGGGCTCTGCGTAATCTTCGGGTTTAAGACACTCATATTTTTTTTGCATATTTTCTCCCTCTCTTGCTATTATGTATCCGATTCAAAAATATATAATATATTATCATCTGCCGAATAAACGCCCGCAATATAATTAAACGAATACTCGTGTATTCCCGGAAATTCGGCACTATGATTATGCTTATCATAAAAGCAGTAATATCCGTTTTCCGTTTCGGGAACCTCACCTTCCAAAAGTCCCGAACTAAAATAACCCTCCGCGCCGCCAAACAAAATGTTTTTGCTTTGTTCGTCTAATTTTTTCCAATTTTCGTTATTTTCGGTATCTTTTTTAACAAGCTTCGTTTCTTCTTCCGATAAAACGTATTTTTGTATCCGTGAGCCGTCCCCGTTAAAACCTCCGTGAGTATCGTTGTCGTAATCGGGGCTTCTTTGCGGAACATATACTTTTAATCTTGCACGGTATTTGTTTGCATAAGTTGTTTTAAAATCGTTGCTTATGTTATAACGCACGCCGTCAATTAAGACGGTTTCGTTATCTTCCCAGCTCACCGAAGGATTTGCGCCCCAGGCTCCTGTCCATATTGCTTTACGCTGTGAAACGAGTTTTCCCGCAATTAACATAATATCATTTTTCTCGTTATATACCTCTACGGAGGTATCGCCGCCAAATATTCCTTCGGCGCTTGAAATAACCCTTGCGGCAAATGTGTTGTCGGGAGATTTTACGGTCTGTAAAATTTTGGTTTCTCCCAAAGGCTCAAAAACAAAACCCAAAAAGAAAAAAGGATAAGTCCCAATAACGCTATAGGTCCCGTCAAAAAAAAGGCAACCAAAAGTTTAAGCCATTTTAAGGAATTGTATATAAAAAATATTACAAATGAAAATGTCATTATCGCCGCAAACATTATTGCATAATATACTATATCATATGTTTTGTAATTTACGCTGAAATCAAATGAAAAATACAGAGTTACCGCAAACAGCATTGCGGGTAAAAACATAAAAGAGGCGAATATTTTTGAGGCTTTGCCGGAAACTGCTTTGCTTCTGCCCGAAAAAGCCCCCGCAAACACTGTAAGCGCAATATATAGGCCAAAAAAAACCGCGTAATTTTTTGGTCTGTACATATAATTCAACGAGTACAACATATAATTTACTGCCGACCAGACAAGCAGTGTAACAGTGTAAATTATATTGCAATTCTTTCTTATTCCGTTCAAACAAGCCTCTCCTTCCGATAATATCAATATTTAATATTATTATACCACATATTTATCGGTTTTTCAACAATAAAAAGTAAAAAGCGCGCAAAATCCGTCATGGACTCACGCGCTTTTGAATGATTATCTGTTTATTATTTTATTAACGGCATCAAGCGTTATTTTAATATCGTTTAACGTATTGAAACAGCCGGGTGTAAGGCGAACTGTCCCCTGCGGCATTGTACCGTACGCGCTGTGCGCCGAAGGCGAGCAGTGAAGCCCGCTTCGGCAAGCAATGTCATATTTTTCGTCAAGTGCCGCCGCGATTTCCGAAGGCTGCATATTTTTTGCCGAAAAGCTTATGACCGCGCCAAAATTTTTAAGGTCCGGCGCAATTACTTTTACATTTTTCATATTCATAAGCCCTTCCCGCAGCATTGATGTAAGCTCTGTTTCCACACGTAAAATTTCTTTATGTGTCTTTACATACCGTGCGCCCTCCAAAAGCCCCGCTATGCCGTAAAGATTAAGCGTTCCGCTTTCATAGTAATCGGGCAAAGTCACAGGCTGGCTCATACTCTCCGAATCGCTGCCCGTACCGCCGTAGCAAAGAGGCTTTGGCTTTATTCCGCACAGATAAACCGCGCCTGTTCCCTGCGGTCCCAAAAGCCCTTTATGACCGGGAAATGCGAGCGAAGCGCGGAGCTTTTTAACATCAATATTAAAATGCCCTATTGACTGCGAGCAATCAATAAGCAGAGGTATTTTCTTTTTTTCACATATTTCCGAAGCAAGGTAAATATCGCTTACCGCTCCGCTTACATTTGAAATATGATTTATTATTACAAGTCCCGTGTCCGCGTCAATTTCCGAAAGCGCGGAAATATTCGCTTTTCCTTCTTCATCAAGCGGCAAAACGTTTATGTTTGCTCCCATGGCATAAAGCGGCCGCATTACCGAATTATGCTCATACGGCGAAACAGTGACCTTATCGCCGTTTTTTACACAGCCTTTTATAATGATATTCAACCCTTCTGTCGCGTTTTTTGTAAATATTATTTCTTCCGGATTATCCGCGTTTATAAGCTCCGCTATTTCGGCACGGCAAAGTGTGGCTATTTCCATAGCCTCTCTCGCTTTTTTGTGTGCGGAGCGCCCCGCGCCTCCTCCTATGCTGTGCATATAATCTTCAACCGCCTTATACACAGGCGGCGGTTTTGGAAACGAAGTTGCTCCGTTATCAAGATATATCGTTTTTATCACCTCTTTTTCTTAACTTGTTCTGGACGGCAGTTTTCGGTAACGGTCCGGACCTTCGGTTTCGGTATCAAGATATACTCCCCTGCTTTTTATACCGGAATGCTCTAAAAATTTTTCCGCTTCACCTGCCGCGCGGCTTTCTGTTCTTACGCTGTAACCGCAGCCGGAAGGCGCGAGTCTTGACGGCGTACCGATGACTTTTGCGCGAAAGCCTTTTCCGGCAAGCGCCTCTTTCATTCTTACAGCGCTTGTCGAGGAAGAAAACAGAATAATAATGTTATCCATCATACTCTCTCCTTAAAATAAGAGTTTACGGAAGACTTGAATTTTTATTATGTCCCCCTTTATTATATTATTCAAATATATTTACTTGGGTGTCACAAAAAAGAATATTATGTCATTTTTTGTCAATAACAAAGCATATTATTCTAATATGGGGTGATTATATGATAACTGTGCTGCTTGCCTCCGTATGGGGCTTTCTCACAAACAATATTGTCTTCTTTGCCTGTTACATAGGCTCAGGAAATACCTTTCCGCCGCCGCTTTCAAAAACCGAAGAAGCAAGGCTTATAACCATGCTTGACAGCGGCAGTAAAGAAGCCCGCGACAAGCTTATCGAGCATAACCTGCGGCTTGTCGCTCATATCGCGAAAAAATACACCGTAAACGGTCACGATGCCGATGATTTACTTTCAATCGGAACAATCGGGCTTATTAAAGGTGTGTCAAATTTCAGCTCCGCAAAAAAGACAAAGCTAAGCACGTTTCTTGCCAAATGCATACAAAACGAAATCCTTATGTATCTGCGTTCAGGCAAAAAACTGCGGCATGAAATTCTTTTAAGCAACGCTTTGAGCGGTGATTCCGAAGGAAACGAGCTCACCTTCAGCGATATTATTTCCGATGAAGACGAATCCGTAATAAATGAGGTCGCGCACAATCTTCGTTTAAAGGCGCTTTATGATAAAATAGGCGACGTACTGACAGAGCGCGAGGTTTACATAATATCACGCAGATACGGACTTTTCGGCTGTGTGGAGCAAACACAGAATGAAATTGCCGAAAGCCTTGATATAAGCCGTTCATATGTATCGAGAATTGAAAAAAAAGCAATTGAAAAGCTTCGGGAAGCTCTTGGTATTGAGCTTCCCGAAGCAAAATCCGAATGATACGTCGGGCGGCAGATTGCCGCCCGAAAAACTTTTCATTCGTGCTGACTATTTTTTATTTACCATAATTACAAGCTTAATTGAATTACCGTTAGCTTCTCCCAGGTAAAATTTCGTGGCTTTTTCGTAGCCGTACTCTTTTGCTCCCCTTAAATCGTTTGCCGAGCCGACTTCCGCGGTAAACTTACCTGTCGATTCGTCAATTGTTACCGTAGTCGCTCCCTGCTGGAATACGTTTGTATTTGTTGTCCAGTGAATAATTCTTTGAGTAGCGCGCTTGTTATCGGGACGTTCCTCACCGTATTGAAGTACTACCATTCTGTTTTTGTTTTCAAAAGAAAATACTTCATAAGTTGTATGATAATTACCACCGGATTCCTTGGATTCGGGAATATCCACACTGCAATCCGCATTCATAATATCATATACGTTTGTAAGATATTCCACTGCGTCAATTTTCTTATTAAAGCCGTAAAGCTTAATTATGTCGCCCTTTTTAAGTCCGTTAAACGCTCCTTCCTTGCCTTCCGTATAAACCGATTTTCCAAATCCGCTTGCCGTTTCAATGGCCTTACAGGTCGTCTCGTCATCATTAAGAATATTGGTAATGTTCTCAACAATTACATAGGGTTTATCAAGCAGTGTAGATGCATGACTTTCATATGCGACAATTATTTCGGGGGTTAAATCCACATCGGTATCAAACACATCAATAATTTTGTTTGTATCGTCCGGAGCCCATTGTTTCATTATCGTATAATCATCATCATCAAAGGTTTCCTCTCCCGGCACTGTGAAAATAATCTTCGGTGTACCGTACAAAGCGGTTGTTACACTTCTTATCTGCCCGTCAACCTTTTTATCAAAAGCCGTGTAAAGAGAGTAACCGAAATACGCTCTTGAACCAAACGTTGCCCTTGGATGTACTCTCCTCAAATGGTCCTCCTCATATCCGTCCGCAACGCCCGTTTCGGCGGTTACGGTCTGAATACTCGATACAAGCCCGTCACTGTTCAACTTATACTTTATAAGCTGTGACATTGTAAATGCGGGGTCAAGCAGCTTTGCCGATTTTTCAAGTTCCTGATAAACAAGCTTGGCGTCAGTATATTTTTTGCCGTTTATTTTTACGTTTTCGGCAAAGTTGTACCATTTTATATTTCCTTTAACATCCATAAGCTTTCCTTCGAGAACTTTTTTATTTACGGAAGCAAGTATAAGATATCCGTATTCAAAATCGGTTTCCTGCTTACTGTCCGCAACAACTGCCGCTTTACCGTCAAAATCAAGCCATACTGTTCCGTAATCACTGATTTTAAGGCTCTTTGTGTAATATTCAAAATAATTGTCCACCGATGCGTCAAAAGATGTTTTTCCTACGGTCACTTCGCTTATTCCGTTTTTTTCCTCCGCCATTGATGTTATATAACCGTCAAAGCTTACGCCGTTTATATATATTCTTACATAGCTCGCGTCACTATCCATAACATAATGACTGCCGCTTTTGCTCATTTTGTCGGTAAATACGCTTATAAGCGTGTTTGTCGGAATGGGCGGAAGCGAATAAACCTTAATTGCGTTTCCGTCCGCATCGTATGAGGTTTTTACCGAAAGCGTACCTATATCAATCTTCCCTGCGCTGTCATAAAGCTCAAAGTTAATATCTTCCATATCAAACTGCAATATCTCCGCTCCGAAATCAGGTATTACGGTAAGCTTGGAATCATCAATTTTAAGCGATTTTACAAACAAATTGAAAAACTCGTTCACAAAAACGGTGCTGTAATTTTTATCTCCGACTCCGACAAGCTTTATAAAACCGTTACGGGGCTTAAAATCATCTTCACCGTACCTTATTTTCCTTATATTATTGTAAATAAGGTCGTGGTCAGCCGTAACTTTAGCAGTTCTTGTGCGTCCGTCCTTTTCGTGATAAGTCAGCACATAATTTTCAAACGAAACTATGTCGTCCGCCCTTACCGTAAGCTCAAAATTGTTATCTGTTTTCTGTACAAAAAAGACCTCGTCACGCTTTTCGTTTTCTTTTACGTAATATTTAACCTCATAGCTTAAAAGGTTATATATGTTTGAAACCGAACAAGCAAATATCTGATTATCTATCTTTACGTTTCCTTCCGCCACCGCTTCATCGGAGCCTATACCCGACAGGTCGGTTGCTCTTACAGTGCCTGTATCGTAATAAACATCAAAAAAATGATAAAGCGCGGTATCCTGTTTTGCGTAGCTTGTGTTGCCGTTAGTTATTGAAGTTACCTCCATAACATCTGTATGCAGGCAGTTATATACAAGCGTTCCGGCGTCTTTTCTTGTCATAAATTCGGTATAGCTTGCGCCTACTCCGCTTAAAATTTTAAGCTTTGTTGCCTGCTGAATATATCCCATCGGATAACCTCCGTTACCTTCACAAAGCGCACCGTATCCCATAACACGAAGTACCATTGCAATTGCCTCGGAGGTGCTTACGGGATTGTCCGGACGAAACGTGCCGTCGTTATAACCCACAACAAGACCAAGCTTGTAACCGCTAAATATTTCCTTGTAAAAAATATTGCTTTCGTCAATATCGTAAAAAATCTGCTCCGTCGGCTCAGTCAGGTCGGCATTCATCATTCGAAGCACCGTTGTTACAAACTCCGCCCTTGTAATGCTCTTATCGGGATTAAAATTACCCTCCGTATCACCCTTCATTATTCCGAGAGTCTTTAAAAGAGCGAGCCTTGATGCAAGCGGTTCCTCTTTAACGTCCGCATATCCGCCCTCCGCGTGCTGCGTTTCTATCGTTTCCATAATATCAACGGCGCCATATGTCGAATAGTCCGTAATAGCGTTAATTTCACCTATTCCCGCCTCTGCAAGAGCTTCATCATCTGCTGCAAGCGCGTTCGGCATCAGCATAAGTGCGAAAGTCAAAAATATACCGACTGTTCTCAAAATTTTCTTATTTTTCATTTATATCCTTTCCTTTCGTTTATCAGTCTGAAATTCCGAGGCTGCTTCTGAACCTGTAGATTAAAGAAGCCGCTTCTGCTCTTGTAATGCTTCTTGAAGGATTTGAATCGGAAGCTTCAAAAAGCTTTGTAATAATTTTGTTTTCAATAGTATAAGCTAAAGCCGATTTCTCATAGCTGCCGATAGCGTCAAACCACGGATAATGTTTTCCGTAATCCTCCGAAACCGAAACATTCGGGTTTCCCGCCGCTCTGTAAATTACACTCACGGCATCGTTAAGCGATATTTCGCCGTCAGGCAATAACAGCGCGTCACGCCTTATAAAGCCTCTGAGCGCAAGAGTGTTAATTATCGGATAATACCATTTATCCTTTGTAACATTCGGGAAAATCTGCTCCGTGTTTTCTATCAGCCCGGATTTCAGTCCCTTCTGAAGCATAGCGTAAAACTCAGCGGCGGTTATTTTCCTGTCGGGCGCAAATATTCCTTCTGCCACGCCGCTTACAACACCGCTTTCACCAAGCAGGTTTATTTCGTTTTCAGCCCAGTGACCTTTTATATCCTCAAACCTTGTTTCCCCTTCGTACATTACTTCTTCTTCACCCGCGGCTGCAGCTTTTCCGATATTTTTATCGGATTCCAGCACAAGACATACCATACTCTTTGCCGGCATATGATAGGTCTTTATATTCTTTTCGTTCTTTTCGGTTTCGGTTATATCAAATATATCCTTTGAAGCCGCAGTATATGGGAACGAATAAAGATTGGGCGCGGTATAAACAATTTCCTTTTTTAAAGTATAATTATTCTTAAAATCAAAGGTAAGATTAAGGTCGGTATCGTCTCTGCGGTTTACCATATAAAGCACAAGTTCTTTGTTGCCCTTAGGCGTCGCAAGTACCGTAAAGCGGCGTCCCGTGCTTTCGGGGTCTGTTATGGCACTGTCGCTTGTAACCTCGGTTTTTAAAACTCTGTCACCCAAATTTTCCGTATAAATTCTGAACATAGGGGCAAGCGCCGTTTCAACAAGCGTATCATCGCCGTTTTTTGTCCAGACAGACCATTTGGACCTCGTTTGCGGTGAAACAATTCCGCAGTGATAGGTTGCCATTGTAATATAATCAATCTGACTTATAATATTAAGGAACTGCGCCGTAGCAAGAGCCGAGCCGAGTGAAATCCTTGATACATAAGTTTTTGTATCCCATTTTCCATGCTCGGTAAAGGCAAGCTTTATGCCATGGTCGGGACCGAGCTCTTCTTCACAAATCTTCATCATATCGTCAATCCATACATGATTATAGGCAAACTCATAGCCGCTGTAATAAAGATGGAACGCAATTTCGGGGTAATCCGGTCCCAGCTCTCTTACTATCGGTCTGTTCCACTCGTAAAAACCGACACGGTAAGAGTTGGAGTTTACGTTCGGTATGCATTTAACCTCCGGAAAAACAGCGTTGATTGCTTCCGCATGAAGTTTAAAAACCTTAATATATCTTTCCGGAATAGAAGTATCTTCAACATCATTTATTGTTTCGGCGTAATTTTCATTGCCTATTTCAACGCCGTATAATTTTATCGGATTTTCAATGCCGTAAGCCGCGCGCTTCGCGCCCCATTCGGTGCTTTTATCATCCAGACAGAAGTGCAGAAAATCCACATTATCCTGAGGATCTACATAAAAACTCAAACAAAACAAAAATTCCGCTTCGGGATTGTTTAAAAGCGTCTGCTTTATAAACTCAACAGGACCGTTTGCAAGAGTACGCACATTCAGCGTTTGATCGGTATAATCGGCAATGCCGTCAAATTTTACACCGTTTACAACCCTTCTCTGATTGACCGGAGCAAGAAGCTCTTTAAGATTATAAAAATTCGAGCTGCCGCCGCCCCAACGAACAACAGGCTGCTTAAATGTGTTCGGTGCCATTTCAAGCCACTCTTTTTTAATATTTCCGTCCGCGTCAATCAGCATATCCTCACCGGCACCCGCTTCATACTGCACTCCGAACATTGCCGGAAAATCCTCTCTTATTATAGGCTCGCTCTCTTCGTCAAGTGATACCACAGCGTCAACCGTTTCTTTAACCTTATCGCTTTCATCAACACGTATAAGCTTTTCAACGGTTGCCGTATCGCCCGCCGTTATTGCGTCCTCAATTTCGTTTACATCCACCGCAAATGCCGCACTGCTTAAAGACAGGCAAACAAAGGCTGTTAGTGCAACTATCTTTAAAAATTTCTTCTTCATTTATTTGCCCTCCTCTGCCATTGTTTTAAATTTTGAAACAAGCGTCATTGCTTCCGCTCTTGTAGCTTTGCCGCGAGGCCTGAAGCTTCCGTCTCCATAACCCGAAATAAGTCCGAGATTTTTAACGGCAATAACCTGTACATATGCCCAGTCGCTTATTTCACTGTCATCTGTAAACCTCACGCCGGCATTATCGTCATTAAAAGACATTCCGATAACCTTACAGGTCCTGTACAAAAACGCCGCCATTTCCTCACGGGTTATCTCGGCATTCGGATTTGCTTTTCCGCCGCTGCCGAAAAAGATTCCGTTTGCCGCCGCTGTTTTTATCGGGGCGCTGAACCAATCACTATCCGAAACATCAATAAACTCTGTTTCCTCACTTTCCCCCGTAAGTCCGCAGGCCGAAACAAGGGTTTTTATAAATTCTGCCCTCGATATGTTGCTTAACGGATGAAATCCGCCGTCAGCGTAACCGTTTAATACGCCGGTGCCTTTAAGGTGACGCACATAAGTATAAAACCAATCTTTTTCCGAAACATCGGTAAATATAGGCGTGTTATCAACAACCGCCGGCTTTGCCGCCTCCTGCACAATATCGTTTGATATTGATATTCCTCTGCCGCCTCCGCTGCCTCCGCTGCCGCCGGATGACGTTTTCTTTTCTTTTTTCTCCTCTTCTTCTTTTTTGGGAGGCACAAAACCGTCAATCGCTTCTTTAAGCTCTTCTGTGCTGTTAATGCTGTTCTTTTTCCCAAGAAGATATGAGCCTATATCCTGCGATTCAAATTTATTGAATTTTTCTTCGTCATAACCTATCTCTTGGGCGCATTTCTTTGCTATATCAACCATTGTCTTATAGCCCATTGCGTCTTTAAACGCGCTCATAACGTACGCTTCTTTAACAGTGCTCTGCAAATCCGCTTTGTTCAAGAATTCGGCTTTATTTATTACCGCTTCATAGACTTTCCCTTTATAATCGCCGTAATATTCGTTATCCTTGTTAAAGCCCATTTCATCTTCATATTTGGCAAATACCGCTTCGGCGTCCTCTGCTGTGCCAATACCGTTAAAAGCTCCAACCTTAATTTCCGTATCGAGAAGCTCCTGAAGCGCGTTTATATCATCAATACCGTCAAGAACTATATCTCCGTAAGTAAGAAGTCTCTTAACATATTTTTTAAACACTTCCGGCTCATTATCGGCAAGCGCCTGAATTTCCGTGCGGTCAATATCTTTAATGTACGCAAGCATTGTATTTATGTTATCATCATTTATAAGAAAAGCGGCAAGCGCGTTTTCGTCATCTGCTTCAAGAATACGGTTAAGCTCATCTATTACAGGCTTTTTGTCGGCAAGATATTCGTCTATTGTGCCCTCTTCAAAAGCGGTATCAATTTCACCTTTAACCGTAAGGTTGATTTTATATTCCGTCCTTCCTTTTGAAACGGTTATAACGGTATTTCCTCTGTTAATGCCGCTTATTCCGCCATCCGGGCTAACGGTTGCTGTTTTTTCGTTTTTCGATACCCATGTGTAACTTTCCATATTAATCGTGTTGCCTATTCTCGGAAAAACAGGCTTAAAGTTTTCATCTCCTACGCTTAAAACAGCATCTGTTTCGCTGCCTTCAATATCCGTAAGCAAAACAAGCCCGGTTAAATCCACGCCATCCTCAAAAGCGATTCCGGTATATAAAGTTTCATCTCCTAAGTTTACCCACCAACCGTCAGAATCAAACTTAACAGTCTTTTCTGCTGTGCTGCCGTCCTCTGCCGTAAAGCTTATTAAAAGCATATCGCTTGCCGATGCCGGAACACATATCCTCCTTATTTTTTCAGCATCAAAAGAAGAATAATCCTCTCCGATATTTTTATATAAAACATTCACCGGCTCAAAATCCGTATATTCCTCAACATTTTCAATTGTGAAATCATCTGTCAGAGATACCTTCACATTACTCGGTTTGGCAGATTCAAGCGTATAGGTGCTTGAACCGTTTGACTGTGCAAAGCTTACGCCCTTTGCCGTAAACGGATTTGAATCATAATAGCTGCCGCCCGAAATGCAATCGAAATCACCGTATCTTAAACCGTTGACTGTCCACGATATACTTCCGCCGCTTACAACAATTTCAACATCACCCGACATTATAATTCCGCCACCGTTTGTTGTTGCCGTTGCCGAGTTAAAGGTTTCCTCCGATAATACGGTTGCTTCAACCGAAGAGCCTCTTAAAATCTTATTAAATGACCAGATATTTTTACTTCCGTCTCCCGAACCGTTGAACCAAAGAAGATAATAGCTGTGCGTTTCAAAATCATTGGCAAAACGAACGCCGTAGCCTACGTTTGTATCGCTTGAATGAGGTGTTAAATCCCCGTCCTTATCAAAATGAAATTTTATACGGTACGTATCACCTATGCCGCTGTAATCGCCGGTATAGCCTATACTCGCAACCCTGTTTCTGTAATTTTGTATAGATGTGCCTATACCTGTCATTTCAAGCGCTTCACCGTTCATTCTGCCGTTGACCTTGTTGCTTAAAAGCGAACCGTCCGGCGCAATAACCGCCCAGTTGTCGTTTATTTTTCCTTCATACCGGAACGTTGTTTCTTCGTAGGTAAAATCGTCATATATTACCGTTTCGGCGGCAAACCCCGGTAAAGCTGTAAAAATCACAGCCTGTGCCATAATAAGTAATGCCGTAAATATTTTTCTCATAGTCAAATTCCTTTCTTTTAAATCAGCTGTCGCTGCCTGATAACTCCTCTGCCGCGCAAAGCGGTTTTAAAGCGTTCCAAATATATACTTTCTCATCGTCCTCAAGGCTTACCCTTACCGATTTTCCGCCGGAAAAAGCGGCATAATCAAATATATTTGTGCTCACAAGTTTATTACCGTTATATTTTGCCTTTATAACAAGAGCTCCGTTTGCAAGGTCTCTCGTATCAACATAAATGTTATTTTCCGAATCTTTAATAAACCTCTTTTCGGCTTCGCCCGTCAAAACAATTGTCTTTATCGTATTGTAGTTTTCAAGCTGCGACGATTTGCAGTTTGCCATAATACCTATTTTTGTTTGTGACGGATGAACGGTAAACGGTTCATTATCAATAAAGGAACCTGTCAGATTTTCGGAAGCGCTGCTTCCGTTTCTTTTTTCCGTAATACTCCAATCAATACTTCCGCCGTCAACATTTACATTAATTGTAAAATCTCCCGAAAGCCTTCCGCCATAGTTCCCATAGGTCGCGATGTCTTCGGCATCTCCGCGCACTATATCAGTAACGGCTTCGTTGACAAATTTATAAAAGCTGTATATATAACCTTCTTCGGATTCTGCGCCGTTGCTTAAAAACAGCATATAATAGTTTCTGCCGCTGTTATGTACCGCAAATTTAAGCCCGATACCTGTATTTACAGATGATTTTTTACCGGAAACCGAAATACTGTATTTTTCACCTATGCCCGCGTAATCACCGTAATACATTACAGAAGCAATTCTTGAATCCGTCGATGTAAGAGATGCTCCGGTGAGCAAAAGCCCGCTTCTGTTTATGTAAAGCTGTGGGTTTCTTGTAACGGCACCGCCCGTTCCCTGCACAAGCTTCCAGCCGCTTGTAATATCCGTCTGCCTTATCGCTCCGCCTGCCGGTGTCTTTATAGGTCTTGAGCTGTTGCCTACATTACCATAAGCTGTAAAATCAAAATCCTTAACGCTTGTCACCGCAACACTCACATTACGGATTACTGTTCTTGGTCCCGCCACTGCCGTAACAGCGGTGCTCCCGTTGCGAAGCGGAACAAGCTTTCCCTCGCCCGCATACGCTATATTGTTATCCGCGGAGGTAAAATCCGCTTCAAGAACATTGCCGCCAAAGCCCACACTCAAATTTACATCATCGCCCGGCATATAAAAATTATCATCTATAAGTGAATATATTTTGATATCCGCGTTTGATTTTATGTAAAAATACTTATCCGAGGAAAGCCTGTTTTCAAAGAAGCCGCCGGGCTGAATGTCTGCAAGCTTTTTATATGCGTAGCTGTCCTTTGAAACATATACCGATGCCGCAGTATTTCCTTCGTTTACAATTTTTCTTACTGTTGTTCCTCTTGGATAATGATATATTCCGTTTACGCTTTCGGGCGTCATTTCGGCATATATAACGCCGTTCGCTTCACCGAAATTGACAAAGGTATCCGTTCCCGTTTCCTGCTCTGCAAGAAGCTCCTCCGGTGCTTTAATACTTATATCCGGCGCATAGCTTTTTTCCGTTTCCTCAAAGGTAAGAAAGGTTATCGACGACTTCGGAAAGCTGTAAGCAGTTTCCGCCGGCATATTAAGCGGCGTATCCTCTATATCGTAATCCACGTCAAAATAGCTGTTGCTTGCTATTCTTACCATTCTTGTAATTTTATAGCTTTTGCCTGAAGCAAAATTAAAGCTTAAATCAAAGTCGTTATTTAAGTCGGCATTTGCTACGGAAACAATAATTCTTCCGTCGCTGCTCCTTTTTGACGCGGCTATAACCTTGGTTGTGTTACCCGTAACGCCGCTTCCTCCGAAGTTTATACGTTTATCACCGAAAAGCTCTGTATATATTTTATATACTTTATTGATTCCTGTCGTGTAATAAGTATCTCCGCTGCGTTTAAACATATTCCACTGTCTGTCGCCCGATGAGCACATATTGTGATAATTCGCGCTCGCAATGTCATCTCTGTAAAGCATAACGTTAAAAAACGTTGCCTCGCACAGAGCGCCCCTTAATGAAACACCCGAATGTTCATATTGTTCGGTGCGCCACATTGCATGCTCTGTAAAAAGAAACTTTGGCGCAGGCTTGCCGCGGCTTATAAAATCATCCCTTATAAGGTTAAGATAAATATTCGGACTGTACCAGGTTGTTCCGCCGACGTAAAAATGATAAGCCACACCGTCTATATAATCACCGAGCATATCCGCAACCGTGCCGTTCCATTCAACATAGTTGTAATCCTGCGGCTCGTTTGTAACGTTAGGATAAAAAGCAACCTGCGGATACTCTGCTCTCGGAAAATCCTGCCTTACGGCGTCAAGATGCTGCTTTGCAAGCGTGCAGTAAGCCTGCGCCGCCGCGTAGCGCTCCGCG
>CACZTG010000017.1 GCA_902783995.1 uncultured Ruminococcus sp.
GAAATATTACTCGGAGGGGTGATTTTTTGAATAATTTGATTTTACCCGAAAATATAAGCGTAGGTTTTTTTGATGCAAAATACAAATATATTAATATTGACATCACAAAAAGAAGGGCTGTCAAAATATTCGAAATTGAGCTTCCGATAGAGAGCGGAGGTATATCGTATATTGACGATGACAAGGCTCCCATTGAGCCTAACACGCTTATATGCGCGAAGCCCGGACAGATGCGAAGAACAAGGCTGCCGTTCAAATGCTATTTTATTCATATGATAGTAACGCACGGCGCAATTTACGATATGCTTATTTCGGCGCCGAATTTTATAAAAATCGAAAAACCTTCAAAATACAAAAATATTTTTTCCGAAATGCTTGACCATTATATAAGTATGGAAACCAACGGGAATATTATGTTTTACAGCCTGTTTCTGCAGCTTGTATATTTAATGCATCTCGATTCGCGCCATATGCCCGAAGTGAACGGGCTCAGTATAGGAAGCAACAATCTTATAAAAAAATCAATGGATTATATGAAAAGCAATCTCGAAAAGCCTCTTACGCTTGCGGATATATCAAGTTATGTTTCTTTAAGTCCCGTATATTTTCACAACTGCTTTAAAACAGCCGTCGGCAAGACTCCGCATGAATACTTGAACGAGGAGAGAATAAAACGAGCCGCAAACCTTTTGTTGTCTAAAAACTGGAATCTCGCCGAAATTGCTTATGAATGCGGTTTTTCGTCACAATCGTACTTCAATTACGCTTTTAAAAAGGCAATGAATATGACTCCGAGACAATATATGAAAAAAATGTTTGAAAAATATTAAACTTAAAAGATCCGTGATGAGATTTATCACGGATCTTTTCATACTGATGACAAAGTCATCAGTATGAGCAGAGGCTGAAAAACGAAGGTATATTTCGTCCTTTAAATCTCGTCGGCGTACATAGGTACGGTAGAGGTTTAAAGGACGGAAAGCAAGCAGTGGCGCGGTTTTCTCTGAAACCGCGCCACTAACATACAATTAAATAAAAATCAGAAAAATGCATTTTCATTCTATAATAATAAAATTGCTTGCGTTAGACCGAGTTTGTCAGCGCTCTTAAAAGATCCGTGATGTGATTCATCACGAATCTTTTGCTATTTATCGTTTGTAATATCTCCGTTTCCGCTTACGGGTATGGCTTCGCCGAGGTATTTTGGATTCGGCTTAATTATACCGGTAAAAAAATCTTTGACGCGCGCGAGAACTTCCCTTGCGCTGCGGACCGCTTGCCCCGGATAACGGTTTAAATCCGCAGAAACTCCGTGAGCG
The DNA here is from genome assembly GCA_902783995.1 of uncultured Ruminococcus sp. The sequence goes on from CACZTG010000017.1 coordinate 1,320, forward strand.
GGAACACCGAGCATATCCGCAATATAAAGAGAACGGTAAAGGTGATATTTCTGTGAAACTATTATTATGCTGTCAGCCATAAAAATTTCTTTCGCGCGGCAGACACTGTCGTAGGTACAAAAGCCCGCGTGGTCCATAAAAATATCCTCCGAAGGTACGCCGCTTGAAACGGCAAATTGCTTCATAACATTTACTTCATCATAATTTTTTCTGCCGTGGTCGCCGGACATAATGAGCTTTTTAACCTTTCCGTCTTTATAAAGTTTAATGCCTGTAAGCAGTCTGTCGGAGAGCATATTGGACGGAGTACCGTCAGGGCGGACACCGCAGCCCAGAACCAGCGCACACTCGGCGGAAGCGTCTTTGGAATTAATTATTTTTTTGCGTTCTTTAAGAATAATTCCAAAGTTTATAAACAAACAGACGATAATAACGGTTATAATAATCATAAGTATTATTTTAAACGCTTTTTTAATATTAATACACTTCTTTCGTAATTTTTTATACAGTTAAACCGGAACAAAGCTTCTGCTTTGCTGAGGGGAAGCAGAGCCCCGGACAGACAGCAAACGCAGAGAGCGACAGCTTTTCGGAATTTAAGCGGCAGATTAAAGCTCCCGCTGAAATTCCGGAACGGACTCCGCCGCATTTTGAGTGTGTGCACATCTGCGCTTGGGTTAATTATATCATATCGAGCCTGCAAAGTCAAGGTATATACCTTTTCAGCAAATTTTTAAAGTCCGGTATTTTTTTGAAATATTTGTAAATGAAAAAAATTTTTGAAACCTTTTTGCGCTTTGTGGGGTATTATATATGAAAACCAAAAACGAAAGGTGCGATTCATATGAAAAAATTTATAAGTATGCTTGCTTTTACACTTGCGCTTTCTCTTGCCGCGGCATTTACCTTGCCGCATATCAGGCTTGACGGAGGTGCGGTTTACGCTTCGAGCCTTGATGAGCTTTACTCAAAGAACATTGTAAAAGGGTATGAAGATGGGGAGCTTCATCCGGAGCGTCTTCTGACAAGAGCGCAGTTCGCGCGCATTTTAAGGCTTGCTTTTACGGATATCTCTCATCATGATGTACTTTACAGTTTTTATGATGTTTCAAAAGAACACTGGGCATATAACGATATTCAGTTTGCCGTAAACGCGGGGCTTTTAATAGGATATGACGATGGCAGATTCGGACCGGACGATAACATTACATATGAACAGGCGGTGGCAATAATATGCAGACTGCTTAATATGGGAAGCGATAATAACTACCCCGAAAGCTATATTTCACCCGCAATTGAAAACGGAATAACCGATGGAATAGATGCTGTAACAGGTACGGCGCTAAACCGTGAACAGGCGGCGAAATTTATAATTAACGCGATTAAGGTAAAAGAGATTTCAAAAGATGAAGACGATTATTATGAAACGGCTTTCAAAGGCTATCGTTCCGTAACCTCGGCGGCCGGAGGAAAAGCCTTGCAAAATGCCGCTCGGGAAGACGGTTATGCTGCCGAACCGGAAGGAATGGGATATGTCGAAAGCATTGTATCTGCGCCAGGCGGCAGTTATTATCCTTATTATCCCGAACCCTACAATACCGAGGAATATAAAAAGAATGAGGAAAATATTTTTAAAAACGCCGCAACATCACCTCTTTCAACTTTCTCAATAGATACGGATACGGCTTCTTACAGCAATATGCGCCGTTTTGTACTTGGCGGTCAGAATATTCCCGCCGGCAGCATAAGAAGCGAGGAACTTATCAATTATTTTGATTACAAGAAGGCGGAGCCTATGGAAGGCACGCCGTTCGGAGTAAAATATACGGTGAATAAATGCCCGTGGAACAGTGAAAACCTGCTTGCGATGATAACCGTTTCTGGTGAGGAGCTTAAAGAGCCGAAACCGTCAAATCTGGTTTTTCTTATTGATACATCAGGCTCAATGTATAGCCGTAATAAGCTTCCGCTTGTCAAACAGGCGCTTTCTATGCTTCTTGATAAGCTTTCGGCGCAGGATAAAATATCGGTTGTAACTTACGCTTCAGGCACGGAGGTTGTGCTTGAACCCACTCCCGCAAGCGAGAAAGAAAAAATAATAAGCGCGATAAAAGGTCTTCACGCTTACGGCTCAACGGCGGGCGAAAGCGGAATAAATCTTGCGTATGAGCAGGCGGAAAAAAATAAAATTGACGGAAATAACCGTATAATTCTTTGCACGGACGGCGATTTTAATGTTGGCGCTTATACGGATACCGAGCTTGAAGAGCTTATAACAAAAAAACGCGAAAGCGGTATATATTTAAGCGTACTCGGCTTCGGAATGGGAAATTATAAGGACAGCAAAATGGAAACTCTTGCGGATAAGGGCAACGGCAATTACGCTTATATCGACACTCTTCGTGAAGCTAAAAAAGTGTTGGTTGACGAAATGCCGAAAACCATTTACACTATCGCTAAGGACGTTAAAATTCAGGTGGAATTTAACCCCGAAAAGGTTGCGGAATACCGCCTTATAGGCTACGAAAACAGAGCGCTCAACAACGAGGATTTTGAAAACGACAAAAAGGACGCGGGCGAGCTTGGCTCCGGAGCGACCGTAACAGTTCTTTATGAGCTTGTACCGGGTAACGGAAAGGTTGACGCAGAGCTTAAATATCAGAAAACCGAGGGTACCGGAAGTGATGAGCTTATGACAGTTAAAATTCGTTACAAAAGACCGGAGCTTAATGAGAGCGAGCTTGTGCAGGCACCTGTAATTATGGGCGAAGAAACAGAATTAAGCGAAGATTTCAGTTTTGCGGCTGCCGTTGCGGAGCTTGGAATGATATTAAACAATTCGGAATATAAAGGAACGGCTTCTTATGATTCGGTTCTTGAGCTTGCGGGCGCCGGCATAGGAAACGACCCCTTCGGTATTCGCTGTGAATTTTTGCAGCTTGTTGACCTTTTAAGATATAAAATTTCAGAATAAGCTTGACTTTATGAGTGTGCTGTGGTAGAATTTAAAAGGCAATCCAAATGAAAGGAAATGATTTGTAATTGCGAAAAATTCTGCTTGATGATAGTAAAAATTATTATAAAACAAATATGCACTGCCACAGCACTTTTTCTGACGGTAATATGACAACAGCCGACCTTAAAAAGCACTATGCGGAGAAAGGGTATTCGGCTGTTGTTTTTTCGGACCATGAACATCTTATAGACAATTCTTATCTGACGGATAATAATTTTCTCGCGGTTACCGCCTGTGAAGTTGCCGTTAAAGAATTTAAGGAAATATCCGCTCTTGAAAAGCGGGATATGAAGGTGGCTCATTTCAATTTTATCGCGAAAGAGCCTTCAAATATTGATACCCCTTGTTACAATTCGGTTTATGACCACTATATAAAAGATTTTTACCGCAGTAAAATTGTTCATAGCTGCGGTGAATACGCTCGCGAGTATTCAGCGGAAGGCATAAACGATATAATTCGCGAGGCAAATGAAAAAGGGTTTCTTGTGCAGTATAATCACCCTCGCTGGTCGCTCGAAAACGCGTGCGATTATCTCAAATATGAGGGCTTATGGGCAGTTGAGATATATAATCACTCCGCAAACCTTTGGGGAATTTATGAATATGACATAAATACATATGATGATTTTTTGCGAAGCGGGCAGCGCATTGCCTGTACGATGGGCGATGATAACCATGAAATCAGCTATACCTGCGGCGGATATACTATGGTAAACGCCGCGGAATTGAACTATACATCTTTTATTGAAGCGCTTGAAAAGCATAATTTTTATTCGTCAAACGGACCGGAAATTAAAGGGCTTTTTGTGGAAAACGGCATGGCGCACCTTAAATTTCGCGGCGGCGAATACGCGGTTATGTCAACAAAAGGCAGACGGACTGAGAGAACGATGGCGAAAAGCCCGGACGGCGTAAACGAGGTAAGCTTTAAAATACTTGAATGTGACGGATATGTACGCTTTGACGTGGTTGATAAGTATGGCAGACGGGCAAACACAAATGCGTATTTTGTTGATGAGCTGCCGGTTTAAGTCACATGGCTTTTTATTCGTTTAAAGCGCATTACACAATATCAAGCAAATTAACCTGACTTGTTTCGGGTATGCCGTCAAGGCAGCCCTTTTCTTTCATTGTCTGTATAATTGTTTTTGAAACCTTTGTTCTTTTTTTGAAATCGTCTATTGTAACAAAAGGACCGTCTTTTCTTGCCTTAACAACGCTGTTCGCGGCCTGCACGCCAAAGCCCGCGATTGCGTTTAAGGGAAGCAGTATTCCGTCCTCTTTGGGCAGGAATTTAACAGCGTCGGATTCATAAATATCTATCGGTAAAAAATTAATGCCTCTTGCGTACATTTCATTACACATTTCGAGTATCGTTACCATATCCTTTTCCTTAACGGTGGCGTCGTCCTTATCCTTAAAGGCTAAAAGATTTTCTTTTACTTTTTCTTTTCCGACAGCCATATATTCGGCGTCAAAAGCGTCAGCGCGGACAGTAAAATATACCGAGTAATACTCTTTCGGATAATATACTTTAAAATACGCAACTCTGAATGCCATCATAACGTAAGCGACGGCGTGAGCCTTCGGGAAAAGATATTTTATTTTTTTGCATGACTCAATATACCATTCGGGAACGTTATTGTCACGCATAATCTGTTCTTCTTCGGGAGTAAGCCCCTTGCCTTTTCTCACGTGCTCCATTATGCTGAACGAATCTTTTTTCGGACAGCCGGCGTATATAAGATAGGTCATAATATCGTCACGGGTACATATACATTCTTTAAGAGTCGCAGTGCCGCTTTTTACAAGATTCTGCGCATTGTCAAGCCACACATTTGTTCCGTGAGAAAGCCCCGAAATACGGACAAGCTCGGCAAAGGTTGTCGGGTGAGTATCAACAAGCATCTTTCTGACAAAAGGAGTTCCGAATTCCGAAATTCCGTAAGTGCCTGTCGGGCTGAATATTTCCTCGGGTGTAACGCCAAGAGCCTCGGTGCCCTCAAAAAGCGTCATAACCTTTTTTTCACCTATTTTTATGGTTTTTGAGTCAATTCCCGTAATATCCTCCAGCATACGTATAACAGTCGGGTCATCATGTCCTAAAATATCAAGCTTTAAAAGCTTGCCCGATATTGAATGATAATCAAAATGAGTTGTTATTATATCGCTTGCCGCGTCATCCGCCGGGTGCTGAATAGGGCAGAAGTTATGTATATCGTTATCTCTCGGTACAACCATAATGCCGCCGGGATGCTGACCGGTTGTTCGTTTAACGCCGACACAGCCCTTGGCAAGCCGTTCCATTTCACAGTTTGTGGCGGTAAGCCCATGTTCTTCAAAATACTTTTTAACATAACCGTATGCCGTTTTTTCCGCAACGGTGCCGATTGTGCCTGCGCGGAAAACAAAGCCTTCGCCAAAAAGCACTTCGGTATATTTGTGAGCCTTGGGCTGATAGTCGCCCGAAAAGTTGAGGTCTATATCGGGCTCTTTGTCGCCTTCAAAGCCGAGGAAGGTTTCAAAAGGTATATCATGCCCGTCGCCGTACATAAGCTCGCCGCATTTCGGACAGCGCTTGTCGGGCAAATCCCAGCCGGAGGGCTGTGAGCCGTCGGTTATAAATTCGCTGTATTTGCATTTTTTACATATATAATGCGGTTGGAGAGCGTTAACCTCCGTTATGCCCGCAAGGAAAGCAATAAAAGATGAGCCGACTGAGCCTCTTGAGCCTACAAGATAGCCATCCTCATTGGATTTCCATACAAGGTTTTTCGCGATTATGTACATAACGGAAAATCCGTATTTTATAATTGAGCCGAGCTCTCTGTCCATACGGCTCTGTACAATTTCGGGAAGCGGGTCGCCGTAAATCGAAATTGCTTTTTCTTTTGTGATTTTTATAAGCTCCTCTTCGGCACCTTCAATTTTCGGCGGTGACGGCTCTTTTGGAAGAAGCTGTATATCGTCAATCATATCGGCAATGCTGTTCGGAACGGTTATAACAACCTCTTTCGCTTTTTCCTCACCGAGATAGTCAAATTCTTTAAGCATTTCTTCGGTCGTTCTGAAATATAAGGGCGGCTGATAATCGGCGTCCTCAAAGCCTTTCGCGTGCATAAGAATACGCCTGTAAACTTCATCCTTCGCTTCAATAAAATGAACGTCACAGGTTGCCGCAACGGGTTTGTTAAGCTTTTCGCCGAGCATTACAATCCGGCGGTTAAATTCTTTAAGCCCTTCATCGTCTGTAACAAAGCCTTCACGCTTCAAAAACTCGTTGTTTCCGATAGGCTGAATTTCAAGATAATCGTAAAATTCCGCAATTTTTTCGGTTTCGGTTTCATCTTCACCCATAAGCATTGAGCAAAACAGCTCACCCGATTCGCACGCGGAGCCCAGAATAAGACCTTCACGGTATTTTGCAAGAGTTTCACGGGTGATAACGGGATGTTTTTTAAAATGATTAAGGTTTGAGTCGGATATGATTCTGTACAGATTCACAAGACCCGGCTTGTTTTTCGCAAGGAGTATTATATGATAGTCACGCCGTCTTGACGGGTTAAAACCGGCAAGTTTTTTGTTAAACTCGGTTAAATTGGTTATTTCGTGTTTCTTAAGCAGATCAACGCAGCGGCGCATAATTTCCGCCGTTGCTTCGGCATCGTCAACCGCTCTGTGATGATGAAGGAGTTCAATGTTAAGATGCTTTGTCATTGCCGCAAGACTGTGAGTTTTGCGCTCATTGTAAAGCGCGCGGCAAAGATTAAGGGTATCGACATAGCAGGGCTTAAACGGCAGACCGAGACGGGCGGCATTTACACGAATAAAGCCGACATCAAAGGTCGCGTTGTGCGCGACCAAAACACAGCCGCCGCAAAATTCAAGAAATTTCGGCAGGACTTTATCAATGGTTTCGGCGTTTTCAACGTCGCTGTCTTTTATCGAGGTAAGCTCTGTTGTTTGCGCGGAAAGCTTCATTTCAGGGTTTACAAAGGCGGAAAATCTGTCTGTAATATTGCCGTTTTTAAGCTTTACCGCACCGATTTCAATAATTTTATCCTCCTGACAGCGCAGTCCGGTTGTTTCAATGTCAAAAACAACAAAATCACCGTCAACGGTATAATCTGTGGCGTCATATACAATGCGCATTTTATCGCCTTCAAGGTAGCCTTCCATACCGTAAAGTATTTTTATATCGCTTTTTATATCTTTTTTCGCATTAAAGGCGTCGGGAAAAGCCTGTGCAACGCCGTGGTCGGTTATCGCAACAGCCTTATGTCCCCATTTGGCGGCAAGCTTAACAATATTGCCCGCGTTGCCGATGGCGTCCATAGCGGACATTTGTGTATGCATATGAAGCTCAACACGTTTTTCTTCGGCATTATCCGTCCTTTCGGGCTCTTTTGCGATTTTAACAATACCCGAACACATAAGCGTAAGCTCTTTCGCAAAACTGTCAAATTCGATTCTGCCGCTTACCATAAGCCTCATATTTTCTTTCAGCTCCGAAAGAAGCGTTTCAAGCTTTTCTGTTTGTTTCCGCTTTTTGTTTTCGTCCTTTTCATCGTTTTTTGCGCCTTCAAACATTTTAACCTTTATGGAGCTTGTATAATCGGTTATATTAAAAGAAACAAGGGTTTTGCCCGATTTAAGCTGTCTTTTTTCAATGTTCCAGATATCGCCCGCGACAACAATTTTGTCATAGGGACCTTTTACGTTTATAAGCGGAGTAATGTCGGGATTAATGATTTTTTTGCCTTTTAAAACCTTTTCGGCTTCAATTTCCCCTTCCATTATTTCGGTTGTGTCGGTCTCATGGGCAAGCTCCTGCTGTTCTTTAAGCTGCTGACGCTCAAGATATTTCGTCACATTCATTGACGCTTCGTTTAAAGCCGCCTGTTTTTCCTTTTCAAATTTCTCGTATGCCGCTTCGTCATAGTTGCCGCCTATAATAACTTTAAATTTTTTACCTGTTTCTTCGTAAATAAAATTTGAAATAATACGCTCACAGCCGAACTTTGCGATAAGCTCGCCCATACCGAATTTGGTTGTGATTTTAATAATATCATTGTCAAGCTGCCATACGGAATCCATAAGCACAAGCTTTAAAATTGATTTTATTTCGCCTATCCGGTTTTCGAGATGAGCCGAGTAAACCGGCAGGTTATGTCGGTTAATTTCTATGCCCGAATAATCAATATTTACAAAAACATTTTCACAGGAATATTCAGCCGCAAAATCTTTTTTTATAATATCAATATATTTTTCGTCAACAACATAAGAAGGTTTTATGCGCAGCATAATACTTCTTTCGGTTAAATTGACTTTTATATCCGAAACATCGATTTTATCAAAAAAATCGGGGGTTTCACCCGAAAAAAAACTTCTTAAATTTCTTGCCATATAAAATGTTCCCTTCAAAATTACAGCTTGATTTCTTATTATATATTTTATCATATATTGATTGAGGTGTCAAGCTGTTTATGCGACAAAAAGGGGCAACGGCAATACGGAATATAATTTTTCCGGTAATTTTGAGTGTCCTGCCGCCCGTGAAAGAAAAAACAGGCATACAATATTTTTGATGCCTGTTTTTGCCGCTTGCGGGCGATATCATAGTTTTTTTAGCGCCGATTTCACAAAACCTTTGAAAAGCGGATGCGGTTTATTCGGTCTTGACTTAAATTCCGGGTGGAACTGCACTCCGATGAAGAAATCGTTTTCGGGTATTTCCACTGTTTCGACAATTTTTTCATCGGGCGAGGTGCCGCTTATGCATAATCCGTTTGAAACAAACAAATCTTTATATTTGTTGTTAAATTCGTATCTGTGGCGGTGACGCTCGTAAATCAGCCCGGAATCATAGCATTTTTCCATAATCGTACCGCTTTTTATTTTACACGGGTATGCGCCGAGGCGCAGTGTTCCGCCTTTCTGACGACCTTCATACTGGTCCTCCATAAAATCTATCACTTTGTTTTCGGTTTGTTCAAACTCTCCCGATGACGCGTCCGAAATTCCGCATACGTTCCTTGCAAACTCAATAACCGCAATCTGCATACCGAGACATATGCCGAGATAGGGCACATTGTTTTCACGCGCATATTTACAAGCGGAAATTTTTCCTTCTATTCCGCGGTTTCCGAAGCCGCCGGGTATTAATATGCCGTTGCAGTCTCCCAGAAGCTCCTGTACGTTCTCGTCAGTAACGGTTTCGCTGTCTATCCATTTTATATTAATCTTCGCGCCGTAATCATACCCGGCGTGACGCAAAGCTTCCGCAACTGATAAATAAGCGTCGTGAAGGCTGACATATTTTCCGACAAGTCCGATTTTAACGGTTTTATCCCGATTTTCTATTTTTTTAAGCATATCGCGCCATTCCGACATATCGAGCGGGTTTGCAGATAAATTCAGCTCTCTGCATACAATTTCCGAGAAGTTATGCTTTTCAAGCATCATGGGAGCTTCATATAGTACGGGAACAGTCAGGTTTTCTATTACGCAATCGGGTTTTACGTTACAAAACAGCGCAATTTTATCAAAAATTGATTTTTCAAGCGGTCTGTCGCAGCGCAGAACGATAATATCGGGCTTAATGCCCATTCCCTGCAATTCCTTTACGGAATGCTGCGTGGGCTTTGATTTATGCTCATCACTTCCGCTTAAAAACGGCACCAAGGTTACATGGATATAAAGCGAATTTTCGTAACCGACTTCAAGCCCCACCTGTCGTATGGCTTCCAAAAACGGCTGACTTTCTATATCGCCGGTTGTACCGCCGATTTCCGTTATAACCACATCGGCAGTTGTTTTTTTTCCGACTTTATAGATAAACTCTTTTATTTCATTTGTAATATGAGGTATTACCTGAACCGTCTGTCCGAGATATTCACCTTTTCGCTCCTTGTTCAGCACATTCCAATAAACCTTTCATAATGCCCCAGGTCAAGGTCTGTTTCCGCGCCGTCCTCGGTTACAAAGACCTCACCGTGCTGATAAGGACTCATTGTTCCGGGGTCAACGTTTATATAAGGGTCAAGCTTTTGCGACGCGACTTTTAAGCCGCGCATTTTTAAAAGTCTGCCGAGTGACGCCGCGGTAATGCCTTTTCCAAGTCCCGAAACAACACCGCCCGTAACAAAAATATATTTTGTTTGCATAAATCGTAACCTCCTATATCATATTTGTATAGCCCATTAAGAAAACGTCAACTTCCTTTGCGCACTTTCTGCCCTCGTTAATTGCTCTTACAACAAGCGACTGACCTATATGCATATCGCCTGCGGCAAACACTTTTTTGACATTTGTCGCAAAAGCGCTTTCATCTGTTTTTACAATGTTTCTCGGCGTAAGCTCAACGCCGAAGGCTTCGGGTAAATATTTTTTTGTTCCGACAAAGCCCGCCGCTATAATCATCATATCCGCTTCAATTATTTTTTCGGAATTTTCAATTTCCGTCAGCTTTCCGTTTTTAAACTCCACTTCAATAGTTTTGATTTTTTTTATCTTGCCTTTTTCGCTTATAATTTCTTTTACGGTGGTTTTATAAATTCTCGGGTCTGCTCCGAAAACGCTGATTGCTTCCTCCTGACCGTAATCCGTTTTTAAAATTCTCGGAAATTCGGGCCATAAGTTATTTTCTGTTCGTTCTGTGGGCGGCTTTGGCATCATTTCAAGCTGCAGGACAGATGCGGCGCCATGCCTGATACATGTTCCGAGGCAGTCGTTACCCGTATCGCCGCCGCCGACTATCACAACCTTTTTACCTTTCGGATTATAGTATTTTTTATCGGCAAAGCCGGAATTTAAAAGGCTTTTTGTATTTGCCGCAAGAAAATCGACGGCAAAATATATTCCTTCGCAGTCACGGCCTTTTACGTTAATATCTCTCGGTTCGTTTGCGCCGCAGCAAAGAATAACCGCGTCAAATTCATTTAATATTTTTTCCGCGTTGACCGAATTTCCCACATCGGAGTTTACATTAAAGGTTATTCCTTCCTCGCGCATTATATCCACTTTTCTGTCTATTACAGATTTGTCAAGCTTCATATTGGGTATTCCGTACATTAGAAGTCCGCCTATTCTGTCGCTTTTTTCAAATACGGTTACATGATGCCCTCTTTTATTAAGACAGTCCGCCGCTGCAAGCCCCGAAGGTCCCGAGCCTATTACCGCAACCTTTTTGCCGCTGCGCACTTTGGGCGGATTTGGCTTTATAAGACCGTTTTTATATCCGTTTTCGATAATATAAAGCTCGTTGTCGTGGACGGTTACGCTTTCGCCGTCCCTGCCGTTTACGCAGGCGGCTTCACAAAGCGCCGGGCATACACGCCCCGTAAATTCCGGAAAATTATTTGTTTTAAGCAGCCTTGAAAGCGCGTTTTCGAGGTTGCCCTTATAAACTGCGTCATTCCATTCGGGTATCAGATTATTTAAGGGACAGCCTGTTGCCATTCCGTTTAAAATCATACCGGACTGGCAAAAAGGCACTCCGCAGTTCATACACCTTGCAGCTTGTTCCTTTCGGGTTTCCTCGTTTAAAGGAATATAAAATTCATTAAAATTTTTTATTCTTTCAAGCGGCTCTGTGCGTTTTTTCGCCATTCTTTTATATTCTGTAAATCCTGTCGGTTTTCCCATGTCAAATTCCTCCTCCCGTCACTTTATAAAACGCTTCGATTTCAGC
>CACZTG010000018.1 GCA_902783995.1 uncultured Ruminococcus sp.
CAGTGACGTGGCAAATCTTTCCGTTATGGGATATAACCCCGAAAAATATTATACGGGACGTTCCCCTCTTGAAGCCGCAAGTATGGGAGTTAAGCTTCTTCCGACAGATATTACCTTCAGGTGTAATCTTGTAACGCTGTCAAGCGAAGCCGTTTATGAAGATAAAACAATGCTTGATTATTCGGCAGGTGAAATAACAACCGCGGAATCGGCAGAAATAATAAAATCAATAGCAGAGGCATTTAATACGGATGAAATTGAATTTTTCAGCGGCATATCGTACAGGCATCTTATGGTATGGCACGGAGCCGAGATGGATTTTGACCTTACACCGCCTCACGATATATCGGGTAAAAAGGTTGCGGAGCATATGCCGGGTGGCAAATACGCCGATATTATAGGCGGGCTTATGAAAAAAAGCGTAGAGATTTTAAAAGACCATCCCATAAACAAGAGCCGCATAGAGCGCGGACTTAACCCTGCGACTTCAATTTGGATATGGGGTGAAGGCACAGCACCTGCTATTGATAGTTTTTATGAGAAAAACGGCGTTCACGGAAGTGTTGTTTCCGCTGTTGATTTGGTTAAAGGTATCGGTGTATGCGGAGGACTGAATGTGCCGGCGGTAAAAGGCGTAACAGGTACGCTTAATACAAATTATGAAGGAAAAGTTGAAGCTGTTATAAATGAATTTAAAAACGGCAGCGATTTTGTTTATCTTCATTTTGAAGGTCCGGACGAATGCGGACATCAGGGTGACGTTAAAGGAAAGGTAACGGCAATTGAACGCATTGATAAGCTTGCGCTGAAGCCGATTCTTGAGGCGTTTAAGAAAATGGGTGAGGATTACGCGATTCTTATTATGCCCGACCACCCGACTCCGCTTTCAGTACGTACACATACACGTGACGCTGTGCCGTTTGTGCTTTACAGAAGTACAGACGAAAAAAACAATCCGGATTACGTATATACGGAAGAAAGAGCCGAAGCAACCGGCGTAAAGGTTGCTCACGGATATGAGCTTATAAGTATGCTTCTCGGTAAAAAATAAGGAGACCAAATGACAAAAAAAGATAAGATTTCAGAAATTAAAAAAATTTTTGATGAAATATATCCCGAAGCTGATTGCACGCTTGATTACACAAATCCGCTGCACCTTCTTATCGCCACACAGCTTGCGGCGCAGTGTACCGACGCAAGGGTAAATCTTGTTACACCTGCGCTTTTTGCCCGTTATGAAACCGCTGCCGATTTTGCCGCTGCCGATATAAAAGAGCTTGAAGGGTATATTTATTCAACGGGTTTTTATCATAATAAAGCGAAAAATATTATAGCCTGCTGTAAAATGCTTGAAGAAAAATTTGACGGCGAAGTTCCTTCCGAAATGGAGGAGCTGACCGCGCTTCCCGGAGTCGGGAGGAAAACGGCAAATATAATTATAGGCGATATTCACCACAAACCCGCTGTTGTCGTTGATACGCACTGCAAACGCATTGCGAAAAGACTTGGACTTACAAAAAATACCGACCCCGAAAAGGTTGAGTATGACCTTGCAAAGATACTCCCGCCCGAATATACTTATATTTTTTGTCATCAGATTGTATATCACGGCAGAAATTACTGCAAGTCACAGCGTCCTGACTGCGGCAGATGTCCGTTAAACGTAATTTGTCCGAAAATAGGCGTTAAAAGTAAATAAAGGAGGAAAATAAAATGCTTGGAAATTTTACTTACAGTAACCCTACAAGGCTTCATTTCGGAGATAAATCTCTTGAAATGCTTAAAAAGGAGCTTGCTTTGTTCGGCAAAAATGTTTTGCTGACTTACGGAGGAGGTTCTATCAAAAAAACAGGTCTTTATGATGAAATTGTCAAAATACTAAATGACTGCGGCAAAAAAATCACGGAGCTTCCCGGTGTTATGCCGAACCCGACAGTTGAAAAACTTTATGAAGGCGCAAAGCTGGCACGGGAAAGCGAGGCGGAGCTTATTTTAGCTGTCGGCGGCGGAAGCGTTTGCGATTACTCAAAAGCTGTATCGGTTTCGGCATACTGTAATGAGGACCCTTGGGAAAAATATTATATTAAACAGGAAGATGTCGATAATAAAATAATACATGTCGGCTGTGTACTCACAATGGTCGGAACAGGCTCTGAAATGAACGGCGGCGCCGTCATTACCAACCACGCCGCAAAGCTTAAAATCGGTCATGTTTTCGGTGATAATGTTTTTCCGAAATTTGCAGTTCTTAATCCGAAGCTTACCTATACACTTCCAAAATATCAGATGGTTGCGGGCTTTTTTGATATAATGAATCATATTACCGAGCAATATTTTTCGGGAACGGACGACAATACCTCCGATTATCTTATGGAGGGGCTTATGAAATCACTTGTTGTAAGCTCAAAAGAAGCCGTTAAAAACCCCGAAAACTACGAAGCAAGAAGCAACATTATGTGGATTGCGACCTGGGCGCTCAATACACTTGTCGCAAAGGGCAAAACGACCGATTGGATGGTTCATATGATAGGGCAGGCTGTCGGCGCTTATACAGACGCGACTCACGGTATGACGCTTGCGGCGGTTGCGCTTCCGTACTACCGTCATATTATGCCTTACGGAACAGAAAAATTTAAAAGATTTGCCGTAAATGTATGGAATATAAATCCCGAATGCAAGGACGATATAAGTATTGCAGAAGAAGGGCTTAAAGCTATGGAAAGCTGGATGAAAGAAATAGGGCTTGTTATGAAAACCTCTGAGCTCGGAATGACGGAAGATATGATTGAAGGCATTGCGGATGCAACATTTTTGCTTGACGGCGGATATAAGAAGCTTACCCGCGAAGAAGTTATTGA
>CACZTG010000019.1 GCA_902783995.1 uncultured Ruminococcus sp.
GGAAGCTTTCCTTTTCCCGATGTTATCTGCTTAACTTTAAGCGGATTATTGAAAGCATACGCCTCTTTTATTATACCCGCCTGTCTGAAATCTCCCTTATGCGGAATAACAGAATATGAGAATATATGCTCTCCCATATCATTTTCTTCGCCCGTAAAGCTGTTTGCGCCCCTTAAAAGCGATAACTGAAGAGTTGAATCGTCTACAACACTGTAACCGTATTTGCAATCATTAATCAGTGCCATACCGTATCCGCCGTCAGAAATATCCGCCCATTTATGCGCGCAGGTTTCAAACCTTGCAATATCCCATGAGGTGTTCTCGGTATGATTTCTTTCAACATTACCAAACTGAATATCGTAGGTTGCTTTACAGGTGTTTACATCAACCGGGAATGCCGTTTTAAAGATAACCTTTTTCTGATGCCAGTCAACATGAGTATCAAAGTCAATTCTCGGTATATCATTATAAAGATAAATCCTTTGTGTAATTATGGACTTTCTAAAGCGTTTCACCACTTCAAAGCCCGCCCTTGCGCCTTCATCTACTGTTTTTACCGAGCATAACTCGTCTATTTTATATCTTTTGTATTTGTGATAATGACTTACATCCCATGCGTCATACATATAAGGCATATCCTCATACATAACAAATTCGTTTGCTTTTTTACCCTTAACAACTGCCTCGCGCATATTTATCTTATCAAAGATTGATATTATATCGTAATCGCCGTCAAATACCACACGGAAAAAACGGTTTTCAATAACTTTTTCGCTTAATTTCACACGACTTTTTTCGTCTTTGCCGTCAACTACACACCAGCCGTTTGCGGGAACATTTTTACATGTAACATACCTATCACCGATTTTTGCTGTTTGCGTTGTGCAAAAACCGTTGTTGTTAAATATCAGATAGCCTTTATCTGCATTTATGTTTTCAGAAATATTATTTGCCGCTTTGTCAATTACGGTATTTAGCTTTTTCTGCGCCTCTTCATACATTTTATACGCATCGTCATAAACTGCGTTTATTGACGAGCCGGGAACAACATCATGAAATTGATTTAGTATGACAGTTTTCCAACATGAATTTATATCCTTCTGCGGATATTCGGCATTATTAAGTACCGCGTCAAGCACAGAAAGCTTCTCGGCGTTCTGACACATAAGCTCCGTTTTACGGTTATATCTTTTAACGCGTCCAACCGTTGTATATGTGCCCCTATGAAATTCAAGATAAAGCTCTCCTACCCATTTTGGCATATGTCCGAGCCGTTCTGCCGTCTTTTCAAACTTCTGCCCTATGCTTTTTAACGCTTCGGAAGCCGTTGACATCTTCATTTTAGGAACACCGAGTACGCCCTTTTCTATCCGTTTCTCGGTTTCTATCATTTCGGCAGTCGGTCCGCCGCCGCCATCGCCGTAGCCGTAGGTTATAAAGGTTTCGTCCGCATATTCACTCTGCTGAAATCTTTTCCATGTATTTATTGCAAAGGCAGGCGTAAGATTTGCCGTATACGAGGTTGCCCACTCGCAAAGCCAGTACGGCGCGCCCTTTGTTGCGGTCATAAAATATGTAAGTATTTCCGTTCCGTCGATTCCTCTCCACATAAAAAGGTCATACGGCATTTTGTTGTATTCGTTCCAACTGATTTTTGAAGTAACAAATTTGTCAACTCCCGCCTTTTTAAGAATCTGCGGCAACGCGGCATTGTAACCGAATACATCAGGCAACCAAAGAATTTTACTGTCAATTCCAAACTCATCTTTAAAGAATCTTTTACCGAAAATAAGCTGACGCACAAGGCTTTCACCCGAGCTTAAATTACAATCCGGCTCAACCCACATTGCGCCCTCAACTTCAATTCTGCCCTGCTTTACATATTCCTTAAATTCGTCATAAACATAAGGTGCTTCCTCTTTTAAATATTCCAAAAGCTGAGGCTGTGATGTCATAAATGTGTAGTTTGGATATTTTTTCATAAGAGAAAGTACCGTAGAAAAGCTTCGCTGTACTTTTTCTCTTGTCTGTGCATATGTCCAAAGCCACGCAACATCTATATGCGTATGTCCTATACAATTTATAATGCCCTGAGCACCCTGATACTTGCCGTAAAAGTTTTCGGTCAGATAATCACAGGCAAGCTCCGCCGAGCTTATAAAGGCTTTACTTTGACCTTCTTCGTTCAAATCCAGAAGGTTTTCGGCAATTTCCAGATGCTTTAAAATTTCACGGCTTTCAAAGCTCCCGTCCTCAAAGCATGCTGCCGCATCATACGGAACTTTTATGTCATAATAAAGCTTTTCTATCTGCTTGTTTACGGACACAACCCCGATGTTCATTTCATAAAAAGCGTCATAAAGTCCGGTATAAAGGTATATGTATATTTCATACTCCTTATCCTGCAATAAGTCGTATTCTGTATGATTCAGGTCAAGCCCCTGTACCATTTTGCCGTTTACATAAAGTATGCACTGCGGATTCAGCATGCTGCTGAAATCATTATAATACGATGTTTCAAGAGTAAATCTCAGTTCACAGTTCTCCTTGCACTTTGGAGTTTTGAATTTACTATACATAAAGAAATGCTTATCGTAGCCGCCGAATCTTTCACCTGTTTTAAGGTCTTTCCATGTATCGTCGGGTGTAGGCAGACAGTTATTCTTTTTGTATCCGCATTCTGTATATTTTACAGGCATTAAGTCCAAAACCGGTTCTCTTATTCTGCCCTTTATTTCTGAAATATATTTTTCGGTTTTCTTTAATAGAATATTCATAAGACGCACTCCTAAGCTATGTTTAGTACATATATCCAACAACTGTTTACAGAATAGCCGCTCAAACCGATAGATTTTTGCAGGGTTCAAAATTCATTTTAAAAACTACTCCCCCATTACCATAACCTGAACCGTTCTTTGTCTTGCTCTAGTACTATCAAAATCTATAAAATGTATAAATCCGAATTCACCGAGGTCAAGCTCGCCGCCCTCAATTACAATAGTTTCGCTTCTGCCGATTATTGACGAGCGGAGATGCGCGTCCGTATTGTGACAGCCCCAAGCGTCCTCATCGTGTTCTTCCGCAAATTTAAGCGCTTTCGGCCCGGGGTGCAGATACATTCCTTCATACCGACACTCAGGAATTATTTTTTCCATAACATTCACAAGATCCTGCTGAAGCGTTTCAAGCCCTGTCATCGACATATCAAAGGCGCATTCCTGAGTTATAACGCAGCAGGTTGTATGGTGTGAATATACAACACATATTCCTTCTTTGATACCTGATTTTTTTACAATCTCCTTTGCCCTTGCCGTAACATCATGAAAGGTATACGCTCTGTCCTTTGACTGCACTTTAAAAGATTCTCTGTAAATCATTAGTTATTCTCCTTTAAACCTCTTATTACTTTACACACGCCGTTTTTATACAGTTCTTTCAACGTTGTAGCAGGTTTTTTCTGCATTTAAAAAATATTATAATCACCCTTCATACCCTTTTCTATTTTTTCGGTAAGACAAAATGTAACGTCTTTATGATTTTTCAAAAGCGTCGCAGGTATTTGAGGCTGAGGCTTCTCACTTAAAACTCTCTTTAATATTCCGGGCTGCCAATAAGCGCCCAAAGATAAATATATCCTTTTTGACGCAAGTATTTGTTTCATTCCTACCGTAATGCACCATTTCGGCATTGATTTAATATCTCCTGTCAAATATGCCGCTCCGTTAATAGCTATGGTTTCTCGGCTGACAGGAAGAACTCGGGTACCAAGCCTTGCAAACTCCTCACAGGTTATGGGATCGTTTTCCTCCGCCGCTTCATTAAACGCAATATGTCCGTTTATGCCAAGCCCTCCGTAACATACATCTGCTCCTCCGAGCTTTTCCAAAAGCTCATCATATTCTTTTTCCTTTCCCGGCTCCGGAAAAAGCCTCTGCTCGGGCGGCATAATCAAATTCTCATCTACTCTTGAATATAATTCATTGTTCATTCTTTTATGAAAACTTAAAAAATTTTCAGGAGATATACTTTTATCCGGCGACACAAGATATTCGTCCATATTGAAAAACCAAACATTTCTAAGAGAAACCTTAAATCTGTTAATCAAAGTCGCTAAAATCGGATATTGTCCTACCGGACCTACAGGTATGATAAATACTGTTTTTCTGCCTTTTTCATTATTCTCTTTTATTGTCATCAGCATATCGAGCGCCATATCTAAATTTACTTCGTTATCGTCACGCAGTACCCTTAATTTTATTTCATTACTTTGCATAATTCTATCCTCATATTCCCAAATCATCTTTTGCGCGGCGAACCGCTCCTATCATTTCGTCTATCATAGCTATCGGGTCAGCGGCGTTCATTATGCCCGAAGCCGCCCCTGCCGCCTCCGAGCCTGCCATAATAAAGTCATATACCTGCCTGCCGTTTGTGATACCAGCCGCCTGCTCTATAAGAATTTTATCGTCAATTTTTCTGATTTCTCTTATCACTTCCGTAACATAGCCCATATCGCTTACGCCTCCTCCGCTGCCGCCTATTAATTCCGACGGCTCGGGGTTTATTATATCGGGGTGAAGCTCTGCTATAGCTTTGGTTTCGGCAACGCTGTCCGCACAGGCAAAGACAAGCATATCAAGCTCGTTTGCTCTGTCAATAGTCGCTTTTATCTGCGGAAGACTCATCGGTTTTTCGCAGTGATTTACGACAACACCTTCAGCACCCGCCGCCTTTAACGCTTCGGGTAAAATATCCGCCATACCTCTGCCCGGCCTTAAGGTATCCATATAAGGCGCAAGCACTATCAGATTTTTTGTATTTTCAACCACTCTGCGTATCTCAACCGCAGGGCAGATAAAAAGCACGTCAATATCATACTTTTCAGCCGCCTTATCGGCAGCTATCGCATACTCCAGAACCTTATCTCCGTATATGTAATTTTTTGTGCCTATTTCAAAATAGGGTGTTCTTATTTTTCGTTTCATTTCTTTGCTCCGTTTAAAATTCAGTATTATAATATTCCTTCACATTTTCATATTTCAGTTCATATACCTTTAATCCCTTGAATTTCCACCAGCTCGAATAAGCCTCAAAGCCTATTTTTCCGTACTTTTTGACATCAATCGGGTCGGGGTCTGTTATTTCAAGACAAA
Organism: uncultured Ruminococcus sp.; assembly: GCA_902783995.1. Next base: position 5,154 of record CACZTG010000019.1, read on the forward strand.
GCTTGTCATCAACGAGAACAAAAATTTTTCCGCCCGCATTGCCGAATTTGAAATTATGCTCTTTTTCAGCATCAAATTCAAACTGAGCCGTTGCAGCTGTAAGCTTATATTCGGGTGATTTTTCAAATCCCACATTTCCGTGCCAGAAGGCTTCTGCTCCCGCAACATACGCAAGACCTCTTTCGTCCTTTTCCTCGTCCCATTCTCCGTTAATCATCACATTTATATCGTGTGTTGACGGCGCAACCATTTTTGCGGTAATCTCTACCATTACATTTCCGAAGAAATTCTTTTTTGAAACAATCATTCCGGGGCACATTTGGGGATTTTTTCCGACTACCCAGCCGTCCTCCGCATACCACTCGCCCGATTTTATTTCAAAATTTTCCGTAAAGCTCTGCTCGTCAAACCGCTCCTTTTCAAAAACAATTTTTGAATTTTTTAAATCAACATCGCAAAAAGCAAGCTTTAAAACGCCTTCCGGAATATCCTTGCTTTTTTCGGCAAGCCTTTCAAATCTTTTCAGTTCTTTTCTCATAACACTACCTCTATTCCGAGAATATAACAAACCTCTTTGACTTTTTCCACATAATCACCGTAAACCATTATAATATGCTGACCGGGTACTTTATCTATATAATCGCTTACAGACATTTCCGGCTCAAGCAGCGCCGCAGGAAAATCGGGTGTGGGTTCTTCCCAGCCCAGCTCTGTCCATTTCGGATTCGGCAATGTTTTTCCGTGTGAAAGAAACAGCTTATATTCTCCGTTACTGCTGTAAAACCTTCCGTATGTAACCTCGCCGCATTTCAGCTTTGAAACATTGCTTATTCCCGTGTTGTATTCACCGAGATTTGCCGCCTTAATCTTAAAATCACCGTCTATGAAATCCTGCGGTATAAAGCCGCATACTCCAACAAGTATGCTTTTGTCAAACACTTCATAATGCTCAACAAATGCCGCAGTCTTGCCGGTAACGGTTGAAAGTATTATACTTGTTACAAGTCCGTAAGCGTCACATTCACAGATAACCGATAAGTCCTTACTTGCAAGCAGAGACTGCGCAAGACACGGGTTAAAGCCGAGCTTGGTTATTCCGTCAACACATTTTACGGAAATTGCATCAAGCTTTCTTCCGTCCGCCTTGTCCTTCATTGCAAGATAAAGCCTTGTTACCCTTTCAAGCGCTTTATCGGAAATTTCATTTTCCGCCTTTGTTTCTCCCCTTATCCACTTCATTGTTTCTTTAACGGTTTCCTCCGAAAACATATTCATAAGGTCTGCAATCTCGTAGCCGTCATAGTTTTCAATGTCTATTCCAAGCTTATTAAATAAGCCCGTTTTATCATAAGCGCATGTATAAAGCCCCATATCCGCATAACCGATAAGACCTATTCTTGATGCTTTAACGGTTTTTGCGCAGCTTACCGAATGAATGTAATCCGCCACCTCTCTGTATGCGTGAGCGTCATCCGGCTTTTCCATTATAACCTTATACTTAAATCCCATCTCCTTTATAACCGGTACAAAGCCCGTCACACCTGCGCCCGCCGCCGGAGCATGAAGCTTTCCTGTTTTGTCTGTTATGCCGCCTATACCCCAAACAAGCACCGGAACATTTCTGAAGCTTTTTAAAATATGCATTACATTTATTGTTATATGCCACGACACAAAATCAACAATAAACAAATCAACATTCTTATCCTTTATAAGCTCCGCTGTCTTTTCCGCATCTTTAAAATTCATTACCGTGTAAGCGCCGAGCAGATTGCAGTCCATTTTGCCAACCTCTTTTTCCAATTCTTTAATAACACCCGCAAGATAGTCCTGCGGATATTGCTGCTCTCCCACGCTTAACATTATAACATTCGCTTTTTCATAGCTCTTCATTTCGCAATTCCTTCCTTTACCTTTTGATATTTATTATAAGCTTCTTTATATTTTTCAACATTCTCTTTTTTCGGTATGAAAGCAGTATTTTCATCTCTGAATCTGCCTACTGCTTCTCCTACGTTTTTATATATACCGTCTGCAACAGCCGCCAAAACAGCCGCACCTCGTGATGTTGTCTGCGCATAACCGACGCGCACAATATTCTTATTTATTACATCCGCCTTTATACTACACCACAGCTTACTTTTAGAACCGCCGCCCAGGGAATATACTTCCTCAACCTGTATCCCTTTATCTTCAATCGAAGCTACAATATCCTCAAGCATATATGCAACGCCTTCCAAAACGCTCCTTGCCATACTCCCTACTGTTGATGAAAGCGACAATCCGACAAAACTGCCTCCGTCCGTTAAGTCGGGCAGCATGATAATACCGCCGCTTCCTACGGGAGCTTTTAAAGCAAGCTCATCTATATATTCGTATGAAGAAATATTTTTCTTCTTCCCTTCCATTTCTGCATACGGCATAACGGTTTCATTAAACCATTTCAAAGTCATACCCGCCGTTTCTATATACGGGATATATAAAAATTTGCCGTCATAATGCTTATAAACCGTTATAGGGTTTTTATAATCAAAGTCGGGGTTTTCAACCGTTACTCCCGCAACAAGCGCCGTCCCCGTGGTTTCCGTCAGCATACCCTCTCTGATATTTCCTATACCGATTGCCGATGAAATCTGATCCATTGCTCCGCTGACAACATATGTATCTTTGCAAAATCCCAATTCTTCACATACAGAGGGTTTAACGGCGGCAACCTTTGTGCCGCAGGACATAATCTTCGGAATATGACTTTTTTTAATATGACACAGGTTAAGCATATCATCAAAAAAAGCTTCCGTTTTTATCTCATACCAGCCGCTTGATGATTGCAGAGATTTCTCGCTCACAAATTCACCGGTCAGCTTTAATATCAGATAGTCTTCAAGCAGCAAAAATTTATATGTCTTATCGTATATATCTTTTCTGTTATTATATATCCACAAAATCTTTGCCGCCGGCAGTAAAGGTTCTATTTCACACAGTCCCGTCTTTTCATAAAATTGCTTACACGTAATTTTACTTTTCAGGTATTCCGCTTCCTCTTTTGCTCTGCTGTCAAGCCATATTATAGCCGGGCACAGTGCATTTCCATCTCTATCTACCGGGATCAGCGTTTCTCCCTGCGTTGTAAAAGTAACCGAACGCACAGAATTTATATCAATTCCCGATGCTTTCAGCTCTTTAACGCATCTGCAAAATGTATTATAATATATCTCTGCATCAAGCTCAACAAAGCCTCCCTCTTGCGTTTGCAGGCTGTACTCAATACTTACCGAGTAAAGCTCACTTAAGCTTTCGTCAAATAAGATACATTTCATAGCTGTTGTTCCGACGTCAAAGGTCAGAAAACAATTCATAAATCATCACCTGACAATTCAATTATATTTATTGTTTTGGTATCGTCATTTCTTCAATATTAATATTTTCACCGTCTTCGGTAAATATATAACACTTTGTGTCAATGTCATTAGTTCCGTTAACAGAAAAATGTAGTTTTCCGTCTTTCCCGACTTTAGGATCATTTATCTTTATATTAAAGCTTGCCCGCACATATCTGTATATATTATCCAAGGTATCATATATGGGAGATAAATCCTCTATTCCCTCGGTGATACCCTTCATTTCGGTCTCCCAGTTTTCGGGAGTTATATGTCTTATATAATCCGTTTCATGGGTAAAAAGTATAGCCGGAATACCGCTAAGGATTGCACGTCTGAGCTGACTTACCCCCTCGCGGACAGTTTTTTCAACATCATTGCTCGGTGCAAGCTCATATCCGGAAACATCACGAATTTCAACCACGCAGTTAAACAGTTTTTTATCTGCTTCAGGGTTGTTTCGGCAAGACAAATAATCCGCATAGTAAACGGGTCTACTATCCGACGCAGCTCTTGAATTAAATTTGCGATACGGACCGCATTTAAGCTTCTCATACGAATGATAAAACACATCAGTCGGAGTTGTAAGCCCGATAAATTCACATCCCCAATCAAGGATAGTAGGAATTGCACATTCACTTATTTCGTAATAGTGCGGAAGCGCAACCTTCGATATGGGTATATTATGTGAATCAAACCACTCTTTAGCCTTTGCTGCGCGTTGCTTCATAACATTCTCGTTCCAAGGCCGCCTGTGTCTATGGTCATACCAAAGCCAGTCTTCGGGTTCCGGTCCGGTACATTCACAGCCCCTGAACGCATGCGGGAAAGCCGTGGCAATCCCGCTCACGACATATTTTTCAATGATTTCAGCCGTCTTTTTATCCGTATCCTCCGTAAAAACACCGAGCCAAGGTTTAAGCTTATACTTATTTGAAATTTCGATCCAGCGTAAAGGATTCCCGCTCTCGTCATCTTTCCATGAACCCCAGACATCATCCACTCTCATAGCTACAAAATGCGGCATTCCTTTAATTACAAATGGTTTTTTTGCCGCCCAAACAATAGCTTCACGAATAATATCATCCATTCCGTGAACCGGTCCAAGAACTTCCGTTGAAATCCAGTCCGGTGTGTTCATTAAAACAATCTTTCCTTTGCCAAAATCCGCAATTTCAAGCAAAGGTGTATCTTCCACGGATACCAATACCTTTGAATTATTTAACCGTGTGCTTTGGAAAAACAAAAGCTCGGAGTATAACTTTATACTTTCATTCTGTTCGTGAAATCTTGTTATGTAATGTCCGCTGTTAATTACAAGCTCTTTTCCTTCGGTTTGCAACGGAGTTTCCGTAAATTCCGCAAATTTTGCAAATTCCGCATTTTTAATTATAGAAGACGATGTGGCAAAGAGACCGCATCCGTCCTCAAGCGCCCGAACAATTCTCTTTGATGCGTTTTCGGAAAGTCGTAAATCGACCTGAGCAAGAAGAATCAGCGAAGCCCCTTCGTCCAGTCTGTCACAAAGAAAATCCTCTTCAATTTCCTCATAAGGTGCACCGAAAACATCAAGATACGGTTTAATATACTCGCAATACATACCGTAACTGTAACAGTCTCGTCTGACCGGCACTAAAATACTCCTGCTATTATTCATTCTTTCTAATCCTTCCAACGCATTCAGCGTACAAAACAGCCGAAAATGAAGTCTAAACTTTATACAGCTTAATTAAGATAATAACTTATACATAATCAACAATTTTATAATACCAACTTGTCTGTACAAGTTATTATATCATATTTATTCTAGTTTGTCAATACATTTTAATAAAATAATATTGACAAAATATTGACAAAAAAAATGCTTTGTGATATAATTTGAAAAGCAGCAATTCAGTAATTATGGAGGTTACAAATATGATTGACCGCAACTTTGACACACCTGTGTATATGCAGCTTGCGGATATTATAAGAAGCAAGATAGCATCAGGTGAAATCAAGCCGGGTGACAAGCTTGAAAGCGAAACTGTAATGACAAAAAAATATGATGTCGCACGACTTACCGTAAGAGAAGCTCTTAACATATTGGTAAACGAAAACCTTATAGAAAAGCATCAAGGCAAGGGTTCGTTTTGCAAAAATATCGCAAACCGTAAGAAAATACATGTACTTCTTAATATATCGGACTTTTATTTTGTTCCCTATTACACTCAAAGCATAAGCAAGATGCTTCAGGAAAACAACGCGGATTTTATAGCCTGCGATACAAGGAACTCAAACGATGAGATCTGCACATATCTTGAGCAAATAGCAAGCTCCTCATCGGAAGGCGTTATCGTTCAGGCGTGCCCGACACCGACAGATGATCCTGCAAGACTTATAAATGCTTTTGCCGCTCTTAAAGAAAAGGATATACCGTACATAATAATAGACTATAAATATGATTTCATAGAAGGTTCGTATATAATTCCCGATGAATATAGCGCCGGTGTAAATGCCGCTCAATGCTTTAAAGATAACGGTCACACAAGTCTTGCCGCAATCTGTATTGAAAATGATAATGTTTCAAAGCTTCGTCTCGACGGGTTTTGCACAGTATCTCCCGTTAAAAAAACAATCTATTTTAACGATAATTTAAAACAGGAAATCGATGCCGCAATACGGGAAGGTATTACAGGTATTTTCTGCTTTAATGATTTTATCGCGAAAGAAGTTATTGATATTCTCAAGGATAAAAAGCTCCGCACTCCCGATGATATTTCTATTATCAGCGTCGATGATACAATAATTGCAAACATCTACTCGCTGACTTCCGTAATACACCCGAAAAATAAAATCGGCGAGGAAGCTGCCAAAGCCATTTTAAATAACAATCTTCCTATAAAAAAAGTGTTCAAAACTAAAATTACAATCCGCAATTCTGTAAAAAAACTGTAATTAACCGAAAATTTAGGGTTGACATAAGCCTTTTATTGTGATATAATATGACTTGTACAGATGAGTTGTCAGGCTTGTCAATTTTTTAAAGGAGGTTTGGCAGTATAATATTATGCTGCTATGCGGTTATTATGGGAACAAAGGTGTGTATTGTAGGGGCAGGCAGTGCTATATTTTCAATAAATCTGATTAAAGACTTATGTATAAACAAATATTTCAGGGATAATTCAACTGTCGTACTTGTAGATATAGACGAGAGCAGATTAAACGCTGTTTTCGGACTTTGCGAAAGATATATTAATGAGCTTAAATCAGGTATTAAAGTTTACAAAACCACAGACAGACGGGAAGCTATGAAAGATGCCGATTTTGTTCTCAATGTGGCTCTTGACGGTGGTCATAACAGGTTTAAACAAGGAATAGAGGTTGCATATAAAAACGGATACAGATTTGGCGGAAGTCTTCACGTACTGCATGACGAGGCTTTTTACATAAATTTTCATCAGCTTAAATTAATGGAAGATATTCTGAAAGATATGCTTGAAATATGTCCCGGCGCTTATTATATTCTTGTTGCAAATCCTGTTCAGGCAGGCGTAACATATCTTAAAAGAAAATATAAAAACGCAAAAATAGTCGGCATGTGTCACGGATATTACGGCGTTTATCAGCTCGCTAAAGCGCTCGGTATGAATAAGGACGACGTCGGCTTTGAAATTTGCGGCGTAAACCACTTTATCTGGCTTACAAGTTTTCGGTATAAAGGACAAAACGGCTATGACATTTTAGACAGATGGCTTGATGAACATAACGGTTATTTACTTGAAGGGGACGCACTTTCCTCTTTTGGTCTTGCCGCAGATGAAATTTCAAAAAAGGCTGTAAAGCAGTATAAAAAATTCGGCTTATTCCCCATCGGTGACACACCAAGCTCCGGCGGCGGTGCATGGGGTTGGGAATATCATACCGATGACGAAACGGAAGAAAAGCACCAATGTACTCCCTATAAATGGTATCAAAGTTACTTTAATGAATGTGAAAAAAACATCAGGGAGCTTAAAAGCATAGTTGATGATAAATCCGTAAAAGTCAGCGACATATATTCGACTCAGGCATCACCGGAGCCTATGATACCTCTTATGGAGGGTATTGCTTTTGATACCGACACAAAAGTTGTCGTTAATATTCTTAACGACGGAGGCTATATGAAGGGACTTCCTACAGATTACGAAGTTGAAATAACCGCAAGAGTTGACAAAAACGGTATTCACCCGATACACAACGACGGCTTGCCGAAGCCTATAATGGCGCATCTTTTAAGGGACAGAATAGCGCCCGTCGAAATGGAGCTTGCGGCATTTGAAAACCACAGTCTTGAGCTTCTCACGGACCTTGTTATGATGGACCCGTGGACACATTCAAAAAAACAGGCGGAAAAGCTTATAAACGACATTTTTTCTCTGCCTTGCAATGCCGATATGAAAGAATATTATAAATAATTTTTAAAAAGGTGTGTCTCAATCTTTCACTTGAAGCACACCTTTTTTATTTTATACATCGGAAAATCAAATTGATTTCAGTATTTTCTCCGAGTCTTTAATTTCTTTTTCATCCGGAAGCTTTTCGGGAAGCGTGTTTTTCATATCAAGCGATTTATATTTTGAGCCGGCATAATTATGATAGGGCAAAACCCTCACTTTTGTTATATTTTTAAGTCCTTTTAAAAATTCCGCAATTTTGTATATTTGATCCGAATTATATTCCGGAACAAAAGGTATTCGTACTTCTGTCTTTTTACCGCAGCAGTCAATATATTTTAAATTCTCAAGTATAAGCCTGTTTGATTGTCCTGTACATTTAATATGCACGTATTCATCAAAGGCTTTAATGTCATAAAGAAAAATATCGGTATATGGCAAAACCTTATCTATTGCATCTCTCGGGACAAAGCCGCAGGTATCGACAGCGGTATGTATCTTTTCATTTTGCAGCCGTTTCAACAGCTCTACGCAAAAATCCGCATGACAAAGACATTCTCCTCCCGAAAGAGTTACGCCTCCGCCGGAATTTTCGTAAAAATCTCTGTCTTCAAGTAAAATCGGCATAAGCTCATCTATAGTCATTTCTTTACCGTATAAATTCAAGGCTCCGTTAAAGCAAGCTTTTTCACACTTACCGCACAAAACGCATTTTCCCCTTTCAAATATATGTACTCCGCTTTCTATGCTATGTGCTTTTTCCTTGCAAGCCTTCACGCACTCCCCGCAAAGCGTACATTTATTTTCATAGTATGCAAGCTGTGGCTCAAAGCTTATACCTTCGGGATTATGACACCAAACGCATTTCAAAGGACAGCCCTTTAAAAATACAGTCGTCCTTATTCCGTCTCCGTCATGAACAGCAAACCGTTTTATTTCAAATATCCTTGACTTCATTTTCCATCACTTTTTATCTGTCAAAATTTTTATCATTAATTTATAAATCACACCATAAGTCATTATTCTGCCCGATAATCCGCTTGCTTTATAAAACAATCCTGCTCTGCCTTTGAAAGATTTACAAAATACGCATTCCATCCGCAAACACGGACTTGTAAATTTTTATATTGTTCGGGATTTTGCTGCGCTCTTTTTAAATCCTCGGGATTAAATACATTTCCGTGTAGCGCCATTCCGCCTTTTTTTATGTATGTTTTTAATATCCCGTACATAGCGCAAAGCCCTTCTTCGCCCATAACAGCCGAAGGATGCAGAACAATATCCAGCACAGAACCGTTTGGGAAATCGGAATGGTTTATTTGTGTGACAGAATTTATCAGTGCAGTTACTCCATTTTTATCCATACCTACAGTAGCACAGAGGTTCTTGGATAAAACTTCGCCTGCCCTTCTTCCGTCCGGAGTTGCCATAGTATGCTCCCCGTAATATACAAAATAGTCAATGGTATATAAAGATGCCTTAAATACGCCTCCGCGGCTGTTAGGTTTATTGTTTACAAGAAAGGCAAAGTAATCTGTAAACTCTTTTGTTATTTCGTCTGCCGCAGAATTACCGTTACCGTATTTTTCCGGGATATTTTTGGCAATCATTCTGAGCCTTTCATTTTTTTCCCAGTTGCTTTTCAGAATTTCACAAAGCTCATCAAAGCTTACCCGTTTTTCTTCAAAAACAAGCCTTTTAACCGCACATACAGAATCTACCAAACTTGCCGTACAGTAAAAAGAATATGATGTATTATTGTACTTTGCTCCGCCTTCATAAACATCGATACCCGTTTTTACACTACGGTCATACATACACGATAATAACGGATCAGGGTTAATTTCGCCGTAATATCGCTCTATTTTTTTTATATATTCCATTCCGCTTTCGGTCATAAACTTAATATGTTTTTTCACGGCGCTTACAAAATCATCATATGTTTTGATTTTCCCGGTTTTAACGCTTATCTGTTTACCGCTTTTCAAATCAACACCGCCTGTAATTGCAAACTCAACCGCCTTTGCGACGTTTACTCCCCCACTGCCAGTACAGCCTATTTCCTTCCCCCATACTGCAGGCTCATAGCAACCTATTGGGACGTAATTCAGAGCGTCCTTTTCTGTTATTCCGACATTCATAAGACTTTTTACTGCAGCATTGTCACTTACAAACACAAAACTGCTGTTACCGCCTCTTATGCACCTTAGCACGTTTTTTATAAAATCCTCAGGTGTTTCATCCGATACTCTTATATGAATTTTCGGGCTGTGAATATTCATCTCGTTATAGGTCTCCACCAGCAAATAAGAAAGCTCATTTGTTACTTCACGACCGTTTTCATCAACGCCTCCAAGACATAAAGGCAAATCAAAAGGTACCCTTGCGCACCAGAATTTATTGAAAAAGAACTTAATCATTTCCTTTATTTCCGATTTAGAATATGTTCCGTTTGCCATATCATTCTTATAAAAAGGATACAGCATAACGTCAAGTCTTCCAAGCGTTCTTACCCTTGTTCCGCATACATTCTCGTGAAGGAAAAAGTAAATTATTAAAAGCTGCATAGCTTCGTAAATATTAGACGGTACACCTTTTGCGATATTGTTAAGCGCGTTGGCGTTTTCAGCATTAACCTTAGCGGTTTCTTTTGCCAGTCTTTTTATAAAACTTATTACAGCCTCAAGCATAATTTTGCAAGATTCGTAAAAGGTCTTTTGCTTATCCGTTAAACTATCCCTTGAATAATACCTGTTTACTCTGTCGAGAAGACCCGTAAAACCAATATTAAGTAATAGCGCAGAATTGGGCGAGGTATGCCCGAAATCACTGTTTGCCTTATACGCACCCGCTTCAAACGCCTCTGCTATTTTAATATTCTCTTCCTTTAAATATTTTTCACACACTTCATTATACCAGCGAAATCTGAGATTTGCAACAGTTCTCTCGCCTTTATTTCCGTCAAATATTTTATCCTGAAAAACATCGTCCTTATCAATTGCAATACGTGACTTTTCAAGCACCAATTCAAACATCTTTGCTTTTAAAATAGGTTTCGGATAATTTTCTTTTAAAAGCATATCCGCCGACATTTTAATTTCTTCGGGACTGACTCCCGTTTTTTCAATCCATTTTATATTATCAAATTGGTTTGTCAGTATTTTATTATTTTTATCAAATTTTTTCATTAATAACACCTCATTTCCTTTTTGGCTGTTATGTTATCATTATAACACATAGTATTTTCTCTGTAAATGAACAAAACAACACACTTGACAAAATCGAAACAATATATTATAATATGGCCGAGGTGTTTAATATGTTTGAAACTCATGAAAACATTACGGTATCCGATATAATATTAGCAACTTATGTTTTGCCCGGCAGGGGCACGGCAGTGCATAAAAACCGTCCTTCTCACGGTTTCGTTATAAATGATTCCGATGAAGAAAAAAATTATTGCTTCTCGGACGGAAGCATTTTAAAAACCTGCGAAAACGATGTTTTCTATCTTCCGAAAGGTTCATCATATGAAGTAAAAACAACAAAAGAAGGTAGCTGCTATGCTATAAATTTTGAGGCGGATATTGAGGTCAGTCCTTTTTCCGTGAATTTCAGAAACAGTGAAAAAATTTTAAAAATTTTTAAAGATGCCGAAAAACTTTGGCGAACAAAATCACCGTATTATAAGGCATACATAAAAAAATCCGTTTATGAAATAATTCTTATGCTTATAAAGGAAAATCAAAAAAACTATATTCCCGGTAAAAAAGAAACTATTATTATGCCTGCTGTTAAAAAAATTAAGTCGGATTTTACCTCGCCCGATTTATCTGTTTCGGAGCTTGCCGGTATTTGCGGCATAAGCGAAGTGTATTTTCGTAAAATTTTTTCAGATAAATACGGTGTTACTCCAAAAGAATATATAACAAACCTTAAAATCAACCACGCAAAGGATTTGCTTAAATCGGGTATGTTTTCCGTTTCGGATACCGCTGTACTTTGCGGTTATACCGAGCAATGCCATTTTTCAAGAGAATTTAAAAAAAGAACGGGGGAAAGCCCGAGTAATTATAAATCAGATACATAATAGTCTAAACTAAATCAGGATACAATTGCCTTCATCTAATATTTTTTACCAAAACGGATAAAATATTAAATAAATTTAAAGGTGCATCTTGTAATTTTTTAAAAAATGTGGTATAATTAATTTATAAAAAGGGCGAAAACGGAAAAAATATGAATCGGAGGCGCTTATGGAAATTAAACGAGATGTCTATCTTAACCGACTGAAAATAAGAAAAAATAACGGATTTATCAAGGTAATAACCGGCATAAGAAGATGCGGAAAATCATATCTTCTTAATACCATTTTTTACAAATACCTTCTAAATGAAGGAATAAAAGAGGATCATATCATAAAATTTGCTTTTGATTCTGCCGAAGATTTAAGACTTATAGGTGAGAATTTAACGGAAATCGCCGACGAAAAGCGCAAGGTCGATCCAAACAAATTTATGGATTATATCGGCAGTCGGATTTCGGATAACAATATGTATTATCTGCTTTTGGACGAGGTGCAGAATTTAGGGAGCTTTGAGTCGGTATTAAACGGGTATCTTCGCAGAAGCAATATGGATATCTATGTTACGGGAAGCAATTCAAAATTTCTTTCAAGCGATATAATAACCGAGTTTGAAGGACGCGGTGACGAGGTTCATGTGCAGCCTCTTGTATTTTCCGAATTTTTCAGCGTATATGAGGGCTCAAAGGAAGAAGCTTTTGATGATTACACGGTATACGGCGGACTGCCCGCGGCAGCCTTGATGAAAACTGAAGAACAAAAATCCAATTATCTTATTACACAAATTAAAAATGTGTATCTGCGCGATATTGTAAGCAGATACAATTTAAACGATGATGAAAATATCAGCGATTTGCTTGACATTTTGGCTTCCGGCATTTCCACGCTCACAAATCCGCGAAAACTTGCAAATACATTTAAAAGCGTTAAACAATCAAAAATATGCGAGGCAACTATTGCAAAGTACATCTCATACCTTGAAGATTCTTTTTTGTTAAGCCGTGCGAAAAGGTATGATATTAAGGGCAAGCGCTATATTGACACACCCTACAAACTGTATTTTGAAGACCTCGGTCTTAGAAACGCGCGGCTAAATTTCAGACAAATTGAGCCTACACACATTATGGAAAATATTATATACAATGAACTGCGTTACCGCGGATTTAATGTTGATGTCGGCGTTGTTGAATCACGCGAAAAAGACGAAAAAGGGAAAGATGTAAAAAAACAGCTTGAAATAGATTTTGTAGCTAATAAAGGGAGCAAGCGGTATTATATTCAGTCAGCCTACGAAATACCTACCGGCGAAAAACTGGCGCAGGAAACACGTTCTTTTGATAAAACAAACGATTCCTTCAAGAAAATTATTATAGTTGAACGCAGTATGAAGCCAAGAATAGATGAAAAAGGTTATGTAACAATGGGCGTAAAAGAATTTCTGCTCGCCGAAAACAGTTTGGAACTTTAATAGCTTAAATCGATATGATTTATATGAAACCGTCGGTCTGAAACAACGACGCAAATATCCCCCGGCCAAGCCGGGGGCTTTTCATATGACGTACATAGCCCTATTCTACCGGCTACGCCCGAAAGGTATATATACGACTACCATCTGCAAAATATGGTTTCCTTGCTATGTGAAAGTTAATGTAACAAAAAGCGGGCTGTCTGTAGCAGCTGTCCGCTATCCCCCGTTTTGTGCAAACTCCAAATTATACTACCATACAAATTTCTTGATTTATGTAGTTTTATTATGTATAAAAAACTTGATTTATGTAGAAAATAGCATTGACAAAAAACTTGATTTGTGTTATAATTTGTTTGAACAGGTTAATTTAACACACAAGGAGGTTAGCTTTATGCGAAGAAAAATATATGAAAAACTTCTTGACTGGAAAAAGGAGCAAGGAGCGAGTGCTTTACTGATACAAGGCGCAAGGCGAGTCGGAAAAAGTTATATTGCCGAAGAATTTGCAAAGAAAGAGTATAAGTCGTATATCTTAATCGACTTTAACAAAGCGGCTCAGCAGGTAAAAGATTTGTTTATACATGACCTTGACAATCTTAATATATTTTTTTTGAAATTGTCTGCTCTGTATGGAAAAAAGCTATATGAAAGAGAATCACTCATTATATTCGATGAGGTTCAGCTTTACCCAAAAGCAAGAAGTGCCGTAAAATATCTTGTTGCCGACGGACGGTACGATTTTCTTGAAACCGGTTCGCTCATCTCCATCAAAAAGAATGTTAAGGACATACTTATTCCCTCGGAAGAAGATTCGGTAAATATGTATCCTATGGATTTTGAGGAGTTTTTATGGGCTGTCGGCAATGAAACAATGTTTGAACTTATCCGTGACTGTTATGAGAAAAAACAGCCGCTCGGTCAGTCTCTCCACCGTAAAGCAATGGATTACTTCAGGCAATATATGATTGTCGGCGGTATGCCTCAGGCAGTTGAGGCTTTCATTTCAACAAACGATTTTGACGAGGTAGATAAAGCAAAACGTCGTATCCTTAAGCTGTACAGAGACGATATACGCAAGCATGCCGAAGGCTATGAAATGAAGGTTGAGGCAATATATGATGAGCTTCCGTCGCAGCTCAAAAATCAAAATCGTCACTTTAAGCTGTCTTCATTAAAGCAAGGTGCAAGATTTGATGAATACAAAGAGGCTATGTTCTGGCTCTCCGATGCTATGATAGTCAATAACTGCTACAACTCCACTGAACCCAACATAGGACTAAGCCTTAATATGGACAGAACCCTTCTTAAATGCTATATGGGTGACACAGGTCTTCTCATCAGCCATGCATTCGACGAAAACGGTATAGTAAGCGAAGAGATATATAAAAAACTGCTTCTTGACAAGCTTGAAGTCAATATGGGAATGATTATAGAAAATATCGTTTCTCAAATGCTTGTTGCAAGCGGACACAAATTATTCTTCTATTCCAATTCATCAAGAGAAGACGCCTCCTCACGCATGGAAATAGATTTCCTTATTGCCAAAAGCAAGATAGGAAGCAGACATAATATTTCGCCTATTGAGGTTAAATCCGGCAAAAATTATACAATCAAATCGCTAAGCAAATTCAAAACCAAATATGCTGTTCAGACACACATTCCGTATGTTATTCACTCCGGAGATTACAAAGAAGAAAACGGAAATATATATCTGCCCCTTTATATGACAATGTTTTTGTAAAGATTTTCCTCGATTTGTGTAAACTCCAAAATTATGGTATAATCTAAGTTGTTTTTGCGTGACCGGAAGCTGTTCAGATTTTCAGTTCTTATCTGCTTTAGCATAAAATTACCGCCTTACAGTGGGCGGCTTTTTCAAAAGTCATGCATTTACCCTTGTAAGGCGGTTATTTTATGTTACTGCAATCGAAGTTCTTTCCGGTTATATATATTTCATTTCAAAACAAAGTCTTTTAAAAAAATACTGTTGTCTTATTCCGGTTGATATTCATGACCGTATAAACAATCCAATATATGGCTGTTCATATCATCATATGACGACCACATTTCTTTTTTTGCAATGTCGAGTATTATTGCAAATTCTTTTATGATATTTATAATTTTTTCGGAGCTCATTCCGGTTTTGTTCTTGATATCGTCGTCGTTTATAAAGACTATTGTATGCGCCGCTTCATTTCTGACATTTTTTTCAGCGTTACGTATATTTGACGTGCATTTTTTATTTTTTCGTTTTCCGAAAGACTGTTTATTATAATATTAAGCTGGTCGGTTCCCAAAAAGTTATCCTTAAAATCTCCGTATTCTCTGTCAAGCATGCATAATATTTTATTTCCCAAATCCGTTTCCGAAAGCTTACTTCGCTTTATTTCGTATTTTCCGTCCCTGTTTTTTTCAAAAACGGTATTCAGAGGGAGTATTTTTTCCGCGGCGAGAAGCATAAGTTCAAAAGAAACGGGGGTTATTCCTCTCACAAAGCTCAAAAAATCCCCTTTTTTTCGTAAAATATCAAGTGATGCGCCGCAGAAAGAATGATGTAATTTATTTTACACATACGGACGATAGTTTAACAACGATTTGTATTATTATCTCTATATCTGAACAATGAAGAAAGGATTTGATATTGATTAAAAAACAATTAAAACTTAATAATTTTTGCTCCGAATTTGATATCCCAAGAACAACGGCTCTTGAATGGATACACAAAAAAGAGTTCCCGGCATACAATTTGCTGGGACACTGGTATGTCGATGTTCGGGAATTTTATAAATGGAGGGAAGCAATAAAAAAATGGTAAATAATATTTGTTTTACACTTGATGTTATAAATATCATATGTTATAATATATTTATGATTGTGTGCCTTTGGCTCAGTGTGAGGAGAGGTGCAAAATGAAAAAACGTGCAGACGGAAGATACTGTAAACAGGTACTTGTAGGATATGCCGCCGACGGTAAGCGCAAGCTTATAAATGTCTATGGCAGAACCATAAAGGAGGTTGAAAGCAAAGAGCGCGAAATAAAAGATAGCATAAAAAATGATAATTCGTTTGATAATCCGCTTTTAAAAGACTGGCTGTATGAATGGTTTAACGCATATAAAGCTGATGTGAGCTACAATACAAAACAAATATACTTAACTTCAATAAAAAATCATATAAACCCATGCCTTGGGAACGTACTGTTGAAAAATTTAAAAACCATACAAATACAAGGGTTTATAAACGAAATAGTTAAGCAGGGTAAATACAGAACAGCAAAAATATGCAAAGGAACACTACAGCAGGCTTTAAGACAAGCCCGTATTGACGGGATTATAACAAGAGACATAATGGAAGGTGTTAATGTAGCGAGCAGTCCCGCAAAGGAAAAAAGATGTATTACGAAATTCGAGCTTATGGCGATTAAGGAAGCTGATTTGCCGCCTAAGGAAAGGTTATTCCTTGAAATATTGCTTTATACGGGGCTCAGGAGAGGCGAGGCGCTTGCTTTAACAGTAAGGGATATTGATTTTTCTCACAAAGTCATACATGTACATAACAGTCTGTTTTTTAAAGAGAATGAAGCGGTCTTAAAATGTCCGAAAACAAAAGCCGGACTCAGAAGTATTCCTATACCCGATGCTCTGCTTCAAAGTCTCAAAAAATACTGCGAGAAGCATAATGGATTTATTATATTTGAAATGAGTAGCGGAAACTATATGACTCGTTCTTCGTTTACTAAATTTTGGAAGAGAATAATAAAAAAGGTTAATATGGCGGCGGATAAAATAAGAAATAAAACGGAAGCGTTACATATTTCGGAACAAGAAATAGGGTTTACACCGCATATGTTCAGACATACATATGCTACGAACTTGTATTATGCGGGAGTGGATATAAAGACGGCTCAATATTATTTGGGACATGCAAGTTTAAACGTTACTCTTGACATTTACACACATCTTAAAAAAAGAAAACATAGAGATTTCGGAAGTTGAAAAAATTAATAATTATTTGGATAAGATTATGGTGGTTTA
>CACZTG010000020.1 GCA_902783995.1 uncultured Ruminococcus sp.
CCCTGCGACAAAAGCCCGCCCCATTTATTTTCCTTAAAGCTCATAACCGCAAAACCGACCATTTGCGCACAGCAGCCGGCAAGAGCAGCCCCGCCCGCGAGACCGGTAAGGCTTAACGCCGCGCATATTGCGGCGGAGCTTATAGGAAGTGTAAGAGCAATACCGACGGTAGCCGAAACAAGTATCCCCATTAAAAACGGCTGCTGTTCCGTTGCCCACATAATTATATTTCCAACCCAGCTTGCCGCTTTGCCTATATACGGAGCGCAGCTTACCGAAAGCAAAACTCCTGCCGCTATTGTAATAAACGGTGTAACGATAATATCAATTTTTGTTTCTTTGCTAACCGCTTTACCAAATTCGGAAGCGATTATTGACACAAAAAGAACGGCAAGCGGACCGCCCGCACCTCCAAGCTCATTAGCCGATATACCGACCGCAACCATCGAAAAGAGCACAAGCGGCGGCGCTTTAAGAGCAAGCGCAACCGAAACAGCCATTGCGGGACCCGTTGCCGCTTTCGCGTACGAGCCTATTGTATTTAAAATTTCAATTTTAAGCTGAGTGCCGAGCGTAGAAATAATGGTACCTATGAGAAGCGAAGCAAAAAGCCCCTGCGCCATAGCGCTGAGCGCGTCAATTCCATAGCGTTTGACCGAAAACTCAATGTTTTTTCTTTTTAAAAATGCTTTAAAATTTGCCAATTAAAATCCCTCCGCGGATATAAATTACATAGTTCTGAAAAGACCGATAACTTTTCCTATAACAGAAATGTTCTCGGGATAAATAGGCTCCATACTGTCGTTTTCCGGCTGAAGCCTGATAACTCCGTTATCATTATAAAAGGTCTTAACCGTCGCGCTGTCATCAACAAGCGCAACAACAATTTCGCCGTTTGAAGCCGTTTCCTGTCTTGAGACGATTACAAGGTCACCGTCAAAAATACCGGCGTTTATCATACTGTCACCTTTAACTTTAAGCATAAATGTTTCGGCAGATTTTTTTGCAAAACGTGACGGAAGCGGGAAAACATCGGTAACCTGTTCCTGCGCCGTTATGGGCATACCTGCCGCGACATTGCCGACAACAGGCACTTCAATGTATTCTTCAACGCCGATTTCCGATTTATCTATAACTTTTTTACTGACATTTTTTATTTTTGAGTCCTCATTTTTTACTCTTATGGCTCTCGTTTTTGTGGAATCCCTTTCAATAAGCCCTTCCTTTTCCATACGTGCGAGATAACCGTGTACGGTTGACGGTGAGCTTAAACCTACTTTCGTACAAATTTCACGAACAGAAGGCGGATAGCCGTACTGCTCGGTATGTTCGGCAATATAATTAAGAATGTCTGTTTTCATACTTTCATTTTTTCTTGACATATCGCATAATCTCCCTCTCTTTTTTTATTTGACAGGTATATTTTACCACATTTTTTTGAGTTTGTCAAACATTTGTTCTATTTTTTTAAAAAAAATTTCAAAAAACACTTGACAAAGAACAAATGTTCTGTTATAATTAAAACAGAACAAAAGTTCGGAGAACAGATTTTCGCATTTGATTTTTGAAAGGTTGTGTATGATATGGTAGTTATTATTCACTCTAACAAAAAAAGAATAAAGTTTAATATTGTTAAGTTTTTGCTGTCAGCGTTTTTAATTTTCAGCTGTGTATTCGGTACAATGACGGTGCTCAACAAGGATAACTCTGCATTATCCGCATACGAGCAGTGCGAAACCGTCACAGTATTGAGCGGCGATACACTTTGGTCAATCGCGCAGGAGATTGAAGGCGGCAAAACCGATACCCGTGTAATTGTAAATGATATTATCAAGCAAAACAAGCTTAACAGTTCCGAGGTTTACGCGGGTCAAACTCTCGAAATTCCCGCAAAATATACACTTAAATAGCCCCCAATCATTTTTAATTGCGGTACATATGCTGCAATATATTGCCAAATGTACCGCAATTAAAATTTTTTTTTCGATTATTGTTCGCTTTCTCCAAAATCGACCTTATAGCCTGTTAATTTTGTTGCTATTTGTATGTATGTGTTACCGGGATTGAGTATAAGCTCTTTCCCATTTTCAAGCGTATATTCGGTTTTTGCCGAACGGTCTTTTTTTGTCCATTTTATAGGCAATGCTTTTCCTTCGGTCAAATACCAGCCTTCCCCGCTTCCGACATTTAAAATATCCCTTCTCGGAGCGTAAATGCCATCATTTAACGGTACATCTTCAAGCGCATACACGATTATATTTTTTGCCTTCAGGGCTTCTCCCGTTTGAGACATATGCGGGGCTCCGTTTACAAAACGCTTGTACATATGCTCATTTTCATCATATTCAAAACGCACCTTGTAAAAATTTGTATATGGAATATCAAGCGCCTTGCCTTCCCTGCCTTCGGGTACAATATCAGTTTTGTTATATTTAAACGGTTTCTCGTCGGATTTAAGTCTGTACCCTCTCTTGCCGGCAAGTTCCTTTGCCTTATCAAGCCCCGTATAAAGGTTGTGCCATGTTCTGTCATATGTATAATCTCTCCAGAAAATATTATCGTAAAGCCCGTTAATATTGTTGATATTTCTTGAAGATATTTCCTGAGCTGCCCGGTTGCTCCAGCCGGCATGAACATAAATAGCATCGTTTTCAATAACATAATCAAGAAAATAGTGTCTTGACGAGCGTACAGGCCCTATTTTCTCAAGCTCCGCTTCTTTAAAAAGCGCCATAAATCTTGTAGCTCCGCCTTCTACCGTCATTTCATAAATAAGATAAGCGCTTTC
>CACZTG010000021.1 GCA_902783995.1 uncultured Ruminococcus sp.
CCCGTAACCTTTTTCGCGCCGCAGCTTGCGTAGAAAAGGGATTTTCCGCCCGCTCCGCAGCCAAAATCAAGCACCAGCTTATCCTTAAACATTTCATCAAGGGTATATTTTTCAAGGAAAAATTTTACCGTATCCTGCCCTTTTTCAAACTGCCACATAGCATAAGTTTTCTCGCCGTCCTGCCGCATATTGAAAGGGTGAACCTGTTTCGGGAAAATATGATTTAACATTTTTACCGTTTTTACTCCGATAGCTGACATATAAAACCCCTCATTTCTTAATAAGCTGTAACATGTACTTTTATTTCCACTTTGAAGCACCCGAATCTGTGCCTTTTTCTCTTATGATAAAGCGTACCGGCGTACCGTCCATACCGAAAGCCGAGCGTATCTGATTTTCAAGATATCTGATATAAGAAAAATGCGCAAGCTTTTTATCGTTCACAAAAAGCACAAACGTCGGCGGATTTGCTGACGGCTGCGTACCGTAATAAATTTTCAGCCTCTTGCCTTTATCTGACGGCGGCTGAACTTTAAGCGTCGCCTCGTTTATAATATCGTTTAACGCTCCCGTTGTTATTCTCTTTGAGTTCTGCTCATATACGCTGTCAATAAGCGGAAAAATTTTTTCAACCCGGCTGCCCGTTTTGGCGCTTATACATTCAATCGGGGCGTACTGCATAAACGAAAGCTTTTCATAGGTATCAAGCTTTGCCTGCTTCATTGTACCGGTTTCCTTTGTTACGGTATCCCATTTGTTTATTATTATGACGGAAGCTTTGCCCTCCTCGTGCGCATAACCGGCAACCTTCGCGTCCTGCTCCGCAACACCTTCTTTTCCGTCTATCATAATAAGGCATACGTCCGCTCTGTCAATCGCCGCATAGCTTCTTAAAACGCTGTAACGCTCAACAGCTTCATCAACCTTTGATTTACGCCTTATTCCCGCCGTATCTATAAACAGATATTTTTTGCCGTCTTTTTCATAGTAGGTATCAATCGCGTCCCTTGTTGTACCCGCGATTTCACTTACAATAACCCTCTCATCGCCGAGGATTTTATTTATCAGAGAGGATTTACCCGCATTCGGCCGCCCGATTACGGCAACCTTTATAAGCTCCTTGTCCTCCTCCTCATCAAATTCACTCGGAAAATGCTCATAAGCGGCATCAAGAATATCTCCAAGCCCAAGGCTTTGCACTGCGGAAACAGAAATGGGGTCGCCAAGACCGAGATTGTAAAATTCATATATTTCGGGCGGAGGATTACCGACCTTATCAACCTTATTCACCGCAAGAACAACCGGTTTCCCCGATTTTCGCAGCATATCCGCAACGGAACTGTCTGCGGCGGTCACACCTGTTTTAATATCACCCACAAAAATTATAACGTCCGCGATGTCAACCGCAAGCATTGCCTGTCTTTTCATCTGAACAAGCATTTCATCGCTTGTGTCAGGCTCAATACCGCCCGTATCTATCAATGTTATAGGGGTACTTCGCCACTCGATATCCGTGTATATTCTGTCACGTGTAACGCCGGGCGTATCCTCAACTATCGAAATACGTCTGCCCGCAAGCCTGTTAAAAAGCGCGGATTTTCCAACGTTTGGTCTGCCGACAATTGCTATTACAGGTTTCAATTCAGGTTTCCTCCTTTCCGAGAACCGCTTCTACAAATTCATATCCGTCATTATAAACGGGAATTATTTTAACATTCAGGCTTTTCTCAAGCTCCGAAAGCGTCATATCGTCAAGAAAAACGTCTTCGCCCGAGCGGAGAGCCGAATGTGAAATAAGCAGCCTTTCCCCAAGCGGCTTACCCTCAAGCTGCGCTTCTATATCGCCTCCGGTTAAAAGCCCGCAAACCGTTATTCGTTCTCCGAAAAAGTTATTTGTTATTTCATATACATTTATTTTAAGTCCTTTAATTTTCCTGCAAAGCTGTTCTTTAAAGCCGCATATTAAAGGATATGCCGCTTTGCCGCTCGCAATCGAAATTTCACGGTCGAGGCTTTGTTCTTCCAAATCTTCAAGTGCTTCGTTAAATTCCTCACGGATTGAAGCAATCAGTCCTACGCCGTTTTCAATCTGCGGAAAGTCCTCATATTCTTTACACGGAGGCACATCTCGTCCCGCCGTAAGGTAAAATTCATCTGATGCGTATATAACTCTGCTGCCGCATTTCTCAAGCATTTTTTGCTGAAATTTCTCTATCTTATCAAGCACCTTTGCCGCGTCCTCTTTTTCAAAAGGCTCAAGCGGATAAAGCCCTTCACGGTACTTTGTAAGCCCCACCGGAACAACCGAAACCGAATAAACCGCAGGGTAAAGACCGCATAAATCCTCAAGTGTTTTATTTAAAACCTTTCCGTCATTTACGCCCTTGCAAAGAACAATCTGCCCGTTCATTGTAATTCCGTTATCCGCGAAAAATTTCATTCTTTTTATTATATCGCCTGTATTTTTATGACCGAAAAGCACTTCCCGCACCTTGCTGTCGGTTGCGTGAACGGAAATATTTATCGGGCTTATATGCATATCGGCAATATCTTTGATATCCTTATCGGAAAGGTTTGTAAGAGTTACGTAATTGCCGTGAAGAAGTGACAGCCTCGAATCGTCATCTTTAAAATAAAGCGTTTTCCTCATACCCTTCGGAAGCTGGTCGATAAAACAAAAAATACACTTGTTCCTGCACGAACGGGATTTTGAAAGAAGCGGATACTCAAAATTAAGCCCCAAATCCTCAAAATACGGGTTTTCAATTTCTATTATTTCCGTATCGCCGTTTTTTTTGCCGACAGTGAGTGTAATATTTTCATCATTTGAATAATACTTATAAGCTAAAATATCGGTGACGCCGTGACCGTTAATTTCAAGGATATAATCGCCGCTTTCAATGCCCGCCTCCTCGGCAATACTGCCACTGTCAACACTGCTTATGCGTTTATACTTGTCCACACGATGTCACCTCCAAGCAAATAAAAAAGGACTCTGCCGCAGCCTGCCTCAAAACGTACATGCGGCAGCGCCGCAAGCGCAATTTTAAATACAAGCCTTGTCACAGCCCAAGCAGCAAAAGCTCGCCGCTTAATGCTTTAAGCGGCAAGTTTTCTTTTTTATTCGGCAGCTGCTGTTTTTACAACTTCTTTTCCTTTGTAATATCCACAAGCTCTGCACGCTCTGTGCGGCATTGTGTATTCATGACACTGAGGACACTGAACCATACCGGGAATCTCAAGCTTCCAATTCGCGCGTCTTTTGTCACGGCGAGCTTTTGATGTTTTTCTTTTTGGTACTGCCATCTGCCTACACCTCCTGTTAATATTTCATCACTAAAATTTAAAGTTATCAAGAATGTCAAAACGCGGGTCGCTTTGCTCTTTGCCGCAAAGACAATCCCCTTCGTTTAAATTTTTGCCGCAAACAGGACAAAGACCTTTACATTCTTCGCTGCATAAATATTTTGCGGACGAGTTCATCAAAAAACCGTTGACGGCAAATTCGTCAAGATTTAAGCTGAACCCATCAATTACAACGGCGTCATCATCCGCAGCTCCGCCGCTTTTTATAAGTTTTTCATTTAAGTTAAAATCGAAGCCTTTTCTTACAGGATTACCGCATCTCGCACACGGGGTTTCGCTTACGCCGCAAACCTTCATTTCAAGAAAAAAGGCTCCTGCCTTGTTTGTAACCGTTCCGCTGAGCTTCGCTTTCCCCGGAAAAGTAAAATCATTTCCGCAAAAACAAACAGGCATAAGCTCCGACTCACCGTCAAAAACAAGCTTTTCACCTTCGGCGGAGGAAGCCGCTATTTTTGAAATATCAAGCTGCATAACATAACGCCTCCGTATAATAATGCTTCCGCGCCGGCAAACAAACAACGTTCAGACCGCGCGCTCAACCTTTCCTGAGCGCAGGCACCTGGTACATACATTAACTTTTTTAGGTGTGCCGTCCACAATTGCTCTAACCGAACGTATATTAGCTTTCCATGTACGGTTAGCACGTCTGTGAGAGTGACTTACCTTAATACCAAAACTTACACCCTTACCGCAAACTTCGCATTTTGCCATCTGTAAACACCTCCGTTACAGTTTTTCAAATTTAATAAGCACTTATTATTATA
>CACZTG010000022.1 GCA_902783995.1 uncultured Ruminococcus sp.
ACTTTTCTGCCGTTTTTGGTAGCCATACGTTTTCTGAAGCCGTGTTCTTTACTTCTCTGTCTTTTCTTGGGCTGGTATGTTCTTAACATATTGACACCTCCTCGAATTTTTCAAAGCCTTTCGGCGTTTTTTCTTAATAGAATTATGTTGCTGTATATCATACACAGCAAAATAACATTACAATTATAACCGAAAATTGCAATTTTGTCAAGGTATTTTAGGAAAAATTTTAAAAATTTTTATTTTTATAGAGGAATTATCTCTTTGAAAGCACCTCTTTTTCATATGTGCGTACATCTTCAAGCCATTCAAGTCCAACACCCGCATCCTGCTGCTGGCAATAATAATCCCATACAAGAGAAAACGGAGCTGCTTTAAATTCCTGAGATACAGCAAGTCTGCCGCTGACATCTCCTTTTGCTTCCAAATCCTTCATAAGCGATACGGGCTGTAAAAGCGCGGCAAGGATAGCTTTTCTTGTGTTTCTGAGACCGATTATCCATGCGGCGGTACGATTTATCGAAGCATCAAAGAAATCAGTTGCTATATATGTGTCTTTAAGCTTATCAAGACGTACAAGTTCCTCCATAATGGCTCTCGTTTCATCATCAAAAGCAACAACGTGGTCGGAATCCCAGCGTACAGGTCTTGAAACATGTAAAAGTACGTGATTTAAGAAAGTATAGACAGAAGCAAGCTTTGCGGAAACCGTTTCTGTCGGATGATAATGACCTGTATCGAGAGTAAGGATAATGTGGTCGGATTTTTTGCTTAATACATAGCCCATACAAAACTCATGCGAACCTGCCGTAAAGCTTTCTGCTCCGATGCCGAACACCTTTGATTCAATACCGTCCATAACGCCTTCAACGTCTTTTGTCGCTTCAAAAATTTTATCATAACTGTCTTTAAGGCGAAGTCTCGGACCTATTGTGTCAATCGGAAATTCTTTGTCGCCGTCCGGAGTCCAATGGTTTATAACACAGGTTTTACCTGTTTTTTTATAAAAATATTCTCCTATTTTACGGCAGCGGATTCCGTGTTCAATCCAAAACCTGCGAACATCGTCATCTGCCGCGGAAAGAGTACCGTTATTACTCTTTGGGTGAGAAAAATAAGTAGGATTAAAATCAATACCTATACCGCGTGAAACAGCCCAATTTGCCCAATTTTCAAAATGCTTCGGCTCAATTTCGTTTCTGTCAACAAAAGTGTCCGCTTCAAGATAGCTTGCGTGTATATTAATCTTTTTTTCGCCGGGAATGTATTTCATAGCGAAATCAAGGTCGGCACGAAGCTCCTCGGGATTTCTCGCTTTGCCCATATAATTTCCGGTTGTCTGAATACCGCCCGTAAGACCGCCTTCTTTTTTTTCAAAGCCGGTAACGTCATCACCCTGCCAGCAATGAACGGAAAGAGGTGTGCTGTCACAGATTTCAAGCATTTTATCGGTATCTATGCCGTATCTTGCGTAAAATTCTTTGGCTGCCTCATAACCTTTTTTTACATCATACATTTTTTTTCCGCCTTTCAAAATATTTGTTATAAATTATATACTATTATATACTATTTTTTTAAAAAAGTACAGTCTTTTTTGAAAAAATTTATATAAAATCATACTGTAAAGAAATCTTTGATTTTGTTGTAGAGAGAAATATCTATACCTTTAACAAACTGAAGCTCATCAACACTGTCAAAACCGCCGTAAGTATTGATATAATCTATGATATTCGCGGCGATTTCCGCCGTAACTCCGCTGACCCTCATATATTGTGCCGCATTGCCGCAATTCAGGCTGATAAGTGTTTGTTCGGGCTCCGGCGCAGCTTCCGTATCGGCGGTTTCTGTAACCGGCGTGGGCGAGGAAGCAGTTTTTGCACTGCTTTTCTTTGCCGCGGAGGAAGATTTCGATGCACTTTTTGCCGTGCTTTTTGCCGTGCTTTTCTTTGAATATGAAGAAGATGTGTAGCTGCTGCTTTTTATGGCGGGGACTTTTATCTGGTCGCCGTCTTTTAAAATTTTAGCGATATTTACACCTTCCACATCCGCATTTTCAGTCATACCGCCGGCTGCCTCGATTGCTTCCGATGCTCTTGAATTAAGATTAACCTGATAAAGACCGGGATTTAACACTTCGCCCGTAACATATACGGTTATTTTTGGGGTTTCTTTATGTTCTGACGAATATTCATCGGAAAAAGAGGTATATTCACTTTTATAGTTCTGTCCCGCCATACTTATAAAATATAAAGTTGCGCATATTATAAAGCAGCATATAACGAAAGATTTATTTTTTATAAAATCAATGATTTTTTCTTTTATGTTTTCCTTTTCTCTTTTCATAAGCAGACCACCAATCAACAAATATATACATATTTTAACATAATTCGACATAAAAATCAATAGTTGAAAAATAAAAAAATTTCAGGTCTTATGTTTTTACATTTTTTTCTCTTTTTAAGGTGTATAATAATAGTGATAAAGCTTGCCCGGAAGTGAAAAAATGATTACAGTTTATGCGGATTTGCTTTTTGCCGTAAATTTTTTTATGGATTTGCTGCTCATAAAAATGACATCGCTGTTAATACGTAAAAAGATTAAAAAATTCAGAACAGCGCTTGCTGCCGTTATCGGAAGCCTGCCCGCAGCATTTGTTTTTTTTGCGAATTTAAGTTTTTTTACATCGGTGATAACCAATGTCATAATTTCTGCGGCAATGGTTTTTACGGCATTTGGTTTTGATAGCAAAAAAGCCTTTTTAAGGACTTTTCTTGTGTTTTATACCGTAACATTTTTGTGCGGCGGAGTAATATTTTTGCTTTTTATGAACGGCAAAGCTTTTATATCAAACGGCAGTGTGTATTTTGACGAAAGCGTAAGAACGCTTATTTTCGGTGCTGCGGCAGCATATTATGTAGTAAAAGTGTTAAGTGTTTTTATAAAAAAAGTAAGGCAGCAATACGCGAGCTACGCAAAGGTTAATATGTATTTGGGTAAAAATTCCGTAAGCTTTACGGCTATCACAGATACGGGTAACATACTTACAGAGCCTTTAAGCGGTTTACCTGTTTGTATAGTGCAAAAAAAAATTTTTGATAATCTTATAAAAAATGAAACACCGCCATTACGGTTAATTCCGTATAAAACCATAGATAAGCCCTGCGGAGCAATGCTCGGATTTAAACCGAGGCGCACTGTTATAAATGACAGGGAGGGCAAAAAAATTGAATGTGAATGTTTTGTTGCGGCAACAAATATAAAAATAAACAGTGAAGCGGACGGGCTGATAAGCCCGCTTATGATAAGCCGGGAAAACGCGGCGGAAGAAAGGATTTGAGCAAAAATGAAGGGACTTGCAAAAATAATATCGGAGCTGATACATAAATTTTTTTTAAAAAAGGATACCGGAGGCATATATTATGTCGGCGGTAACGATATTTTGCCTCCGCCGCTTGAACCGTCGGAGGAAGCGGAGCTTATAGCGAGATTATCCGATAACGGAGATGAAGTAAGACAAATATTAATTGAAAGAAATCTCCGGCTTGTTGTATATATAGCAAAAAAATTTGAATCAAGCGGGGTGGGTACGGAGGATTTGGTTTCTATAGGAGCAATAGGACTTATAAAAGCAATCAACACTTTCAAAGCCGAAAAGAAAATTAAACTTGCGACCTACGCTTCACGATGTATTGAAAATGAAATACTTATGTATCTTCGCAAGAATAACGGAAAGCATAATGAAATATCAATTGATGAACCGCTTAATACCGATTGGGACGGAAATGAGCTTTTGCTTTCCGATGTTCTCGGTACAGAGCACGATGTGATAAGTAAAAATATTGAGGAAGAAACGGACCGGCAGCTTCTTTACAGCGCAATTTCACATTTGGGGGAGAGAGAAAGGAAAATAATGGAACTGCGTTTCGGGCTTGGCGGTCATAAAGAGCAGACACAAAAAGAAGTTGCCGATATGCTGGGCATTTCGCAATCGTATATTTCAAGGCTTGAAAAACGCATAATTTCAAGACTGAAAAAGGAAATAAATAAGCTGATATAATAGTGGAGCATAAATTTAAAAGCCGAGTGGATTTTTCCACCCGGCTTTTGACTTAAAAAATTATTTGTTTTTTCTTTTTGAAATTTCGGATTTTATTTTTGAAGCAAGCTCACGCTCCTTATCAAGGTAGATTTTAAGCTGCTCCGCAAAAGGTGTTTCGGAGTAAAGGGCAAAAAGGAAATTTGCTTTTCGCTTTTGCCTTTCACGGGTACGGCGGACGGTTTCTTTAAGTCCTTCATAACGGACAATAATCTGATTATCTTCGGCAAAAGCTTTTATCTTTACAAGAAGGTTTGCAGAGAATATAAGATCTATTGTGAATATTCCGAAAAACATTCCTATAAAAAAAGAAAATGTAAGATTTTTTGAAAGCCAGGTCAGGGCGTTTAATATGTACGGATGAACAAAAAAATAATATCCCGCGCCGAGAAGCGCCCAGAAAAAGGAGAATAGCGGGCAGATAATTCCCTGAATGTTGCCTTTACGGTCGCTGTAATCCCAGAGCTTTACGTTCATACCCTTTATAAAAATTATACCCGCAATATACTCTATAAGCGTCATAA
>CACZTG010000023.1 GCA_902783995.1 uncultured Ruminococcus sp.
AGGTCTTGCCTTTTTTTCTGTGATCATTATACATCTATTTGCTGCGTTTGTCAACAGAAAATGGGAAAAGTTTTACGATTTGCACTTGTCAGAAAAAATCTATCCTTGAAAAACTGCGTATTCTCAAACTCCGGCAGCAACAGAAATTCAATAAAACATATTGTAAAATTTATAAATTAGTGTTATAATATAGTTGCTACAACTTTTAACGTTGCCGAGCAATAGGCAACACATATTTCATAAAATAGTCATTTAGGGGGTACGCTATATGCAAAAAGCGTACACTCTTGTTTCATCATACCCCTATGTGATATTTTATTTGGTGTTATGGTTAAAAAGTGTGTAGCAACCTTTTGAAACAGAGTCCCTGCGTTTTTTGGTGCGCGGTTTCTCTTGAAAAAGGGGGCTGCGCACTTTTTTTAGGTATTTATTTAAAAATTTATTAAAATATATTGTAAAATTCATAAATTGATGATATAATATATATGCTACAACTTTTAACCGCTGCCGGGTAACGGCAGCCTGATAATGAATAAATTGTTGAAAGGGATATACAGGCTTCTTGTAAAAAGCGTAAACTCCTGTTTCTTTGTATATCCTTATTTTTACGTTTATTCATACGGATAGTTAAAAGTGTGTAGCAACCTTTTGAAACGGAGTCACTGCGTTTTTTGGTGCGCGGTTTCTCTTGAAAAAGGGGGCTGCGCACTTTTTTTAAGGAGTATGAATATGAGATGTGAAATCAACCGGCATACCTGCTGCTTTTTCGGTCACAGAAAAATAAACAAAGCGGAAAGCCTGCGAAAAGAGCTGTACAAGGTAGTTGAGGATTTAATTACAAACAAAAATGTAAGTGTATTTCTTTTCGGAAGCAAAAGTGAATTTAATTCGCTTTGTCTTGAAGTTGTTACGGAGTTAAAAAAAATTTATCCTCATATAAAAAGAGTTTATGTCCGCGCGGCTTTTGAGGATATAGATACAGGCTATGAAAAATATCTTTCGGAAAGCTATGAGCAAACATATTTTCCCGAAAAAATAAGAGGCGCCGGAAAAGCGGCTTATGTGGAAAGAAATTACGAAATGATTGATAAAAGCGAATACTGCGTGGTTTATTACGACGAAAATTACAAACCGCCGAGAAGAAGAAACAGCAAGAGCGATTTGACGGATTATCAGCCGAAAAGCGGTACAAAAATCGCGTATGATTACGCGGTTAAAAAAGGGCTGATTATAATAAATGTAAAAGGGACAGGCGCGCCGTAATCGCAAATTGCCGAAAAACAGGAGGTTTTACACCCGCGGATTCTGCATGCGGATAAAATGCGCGTAAAGTATGCTTTGCAGGGCTATACAAACCATCCAGGACGCCGGCCACGAAGCGTACAGCAGAAACAGGCTTCTCACATGGGGAAAAACAAAAAGCACATACACCATTCTGAGACCGCATACGGAAAAAAGAGAAACGAGCATAGGCTCTACCGATTTTCCCATACCGCGCATTGTGCCGACGATAACGTCCATTACGCCGCAAAGAAAATATGTTGGAAGTATAATACCGTTTCGGTACGCCGCGCAGCCGATAACCTCAGTATCGGAGTTATATATGGCGGCGAGATTATGGCGGAAAGCGAAAAACAGCATACCAAGCCCCAAGCCGGTAACGGAAACGCATATTATGTTCAGAATGAGACCGGTATTAAGGCGGCGGATGTTTCTCGCGCCGTGGTTTTGTCCCGAATATGTCGTGGCTTCAAGATAAAAAGCGTTCATTGCCACATAAATAAAGCCTTCTAAGCTCATTCCGACAGAATTGCCCGCAACAACGTCCGAGCCGAAGGTGTTTACAGCGGATTGAATAAGCATATTTGAAAGTGAAAACACGGTGGAATTAACGCCGGAAGGCAAGCCGATTTTTGCTATGTTTAACAGGCTGTTTTTATGTATATGAAGCTCTTTTATTTTAAAAGGAGGCATTTCGTCAAGCCTTGCGAGCACCGTCAGAATAAGAAACGCCGATATGTACTGTGAAATTATTGTTGCCGCGGCAACTCCCGCAACGTTCATATTAAGCTTTATAACAAAAAACAAATTAAGAATTACATTTACAATGCCCGAAACGCTGAGTATATAAAGCGGACGCTTTGTATCGCCGACCGAGCGGGCTATCGCGGCACCGAAATTATAAAGCACATTCGCGGGCATACCCCAAAAAATAATTTTCATATATCTTACGGAATATTCGATTATGTCATCGGGCGTACCCATTAAGCGAAGAACGGGAGAAGCGATAAGCTGACCTGAAAAAGCAAGAAAAACGCCTATAATTAAGCTTAAGAAAACGGAAGTATGCATAATATGCGAAAAACCTTCGGAATCCTTTGAACCGAAAAAACGTGAAGCCATTACATTCGCGCCGACGGAAAGCCCCAGAAACAGGTTGAGAATTAATGAGTTAAAGGTACCTGTAGCTCCGACGGCGGCGAGAAAGGTTTTTCCCGCGTATCTTCCAACAATTACCGTATCGGCAGCGTTATAAAAAAGCTGCAGAATACCCGAAAAAATAAGCGGAAGCGTAAACAAAAGAATTTTCGGTAGAATTTTACCTTCCGTAAAGTTTATTTCGTGACTCTTTTTCATTGTTATCATATCCTTTCGCGTTTACATTCAAAGAAATCACTTATTAATTTTTTACAGTCATTTTCAAGGACTCCGCCCGTAAAAAGGACATTATGGTTATATTTAAAATCGTAAAACAAATTAAAAACAGAGCCGACCGCTCCGAATTTCGGCTCGTAGGCACCGAAAATACATTTTTTGAGCTTTGCCTGCAAAACCGCGCCGGCGCACATGGGGCAGGGCTCAAGTGTAACATATAAGGCGCAGTCGTCAAGACGCCATTTTCCGAGTTTTTTGCAGGCGGCGTCAATCGCCGCAATTTCGGCGTGCATAAGCGCGTTTTTTTCGGTTTCGCGAAGGTTGTGCGCAGAGGACACAATTTCATTGCCGCATACAATAACAGCTCCTACGGGAATTTCACCGAGGAGTTTTGCTTTTTCCGCTTCCGCTATTGCTTTTTTCATAAAAAAAATATCGTCCATATTTATGACCTCTTTTTAATTATAATACAAATATAAAATTATTGCAAGCGCAAAAGTACAGTTTATTTACTTTTTTGTAAAAAAAAATTCCGAAACAGCGTCTGCCGTTCCGGAAATTGTGAAATAATATTTACATTAGGACCGTGCTGCTTACGGGAGCGTTTGAAAACGAATATGAAGGCATATGAACGGACGGACTGTCTGAAATTATTTTCCCTTTGTCAAGAATAACCACTCTGTCACTGAATTTTGAAACGCTGTCAAGGTCGCGCCAGGCGGTCATAACGGTTTTTCCGAGAGATTTAAGCATAAGAATTACACTCATTATTTTATATTTTTCTTCGCCGTTTAAAAAGGAAGCAGGCTCATCAAGAAGTATTATATCGCTGCCCTGCACCATAGCGGAAGCTATATATACAAGCCGTTTCTGGTATTCGGTAAGATTCATAAGCGGTACGGCAAAAATGGGTTTCAGATTAAGAAGCTGCGCGGTTTCCTCGACAATTGCCATATCCGCTTCCGAAATGGGCTTTCCGAAATTCACATAAGGAATCCGGCTGTATATCAGAAAGTCGCGCACGGGAACAAGCGACGCCGCGTGCACCTGCGGAACATAGGCGATTTTTCCGAAAAGTTCTTTTCTTGAAAATTCGGTAATCGGGGCCTCGTCAATAAAAACACTGCCGCAAATGGGATAAAGAAGTCCCGCCGCGGTTTTTAAAAGTGTGGATTTTCCGCAGCCGCAGCCTCCGAGAACAGTAAGGCTCTCGCCGTTTTCGAGCCGGAGATTCACATTATTTATATAACTTTTCATCCTGTATCCGCTGCTTATTTTTTCAAGCCGCAACATAATAAAAAACCACCCTTCTCTTTTTTGTTTTTATTATTGACACCGTATTTTTGTTTTATACTTTTTGTTGACATTTTTGCGCAGTTGAGATATAATATATAATTGTAAAATATTGTTTTAATGATGTGATTGATATGATATATACGTTAACGCTTAATCCTTCACTTGATTACAGACTGCAAACAAAAAATCTGCGTCTGCGCACGGTAAACAGAAGCGCGGGCGAAAGCTTCCGTGCCGGCGGAAAAGGCATAAATGTTTCCGGAATGCTTTCCTTGCTTGGCGCCGAAACGGTATCAATGGGTTTTGCCGGCGGTTTTGCCGGAAATGAAATATTAAGGCTGTTAAAAGCTGACGGTGTTGAGGCTGATTTTGTCGGGATTAAGGGAAATTCAAGAATAAATGTTAAAATAAATGATGAAGGCGATACCGAAATAAACGCTTCCGGACCGGAAATATCGGCCGATGAGCTCGGAAAGTTGTTTGAGAAGCTTGAAAAAATAAAACCGGGCGATACTCTTGTTATGGCGGGAAATCCGCATAAAGGCGCAAGAAATAATATTTACGCGGAAACAGGGGAAAAATTAAGCGGTGTAAGAATTGTTGTTGACACAACGGGAGAGAGGCTTTTAAACACGCTTAAGCTAAAACCGTTTTTAATAAAACCGAACAGGGAGGAGCTTGAGGAGCTTTTCGGCGAAAAAGATTGTACGCAAAACCGGCTTTATGATTTAGCGAAAGAGCTTAAAAAAGCAGGCGCCGATAATGTGCTTGTTTCAATGGGAAAAGACGGAGCTTTTCTTGTTGCGGAAAGCGGTAAGGTTTACTGTGCCGAAGCGCCGGAATTAAAGCCGGTTTATACCGTTGGTTCGGGTGATTGCGCAGTTGCGGGCTTTATATACGGCTTTGATAAAAGCGGTAACGCTGCCGAGGCGCTTAAATGGGCGGTTGCCTGCGGGAGCGCGAATGCTGCGGCAGAAGGGTTTCCGACAAAAGAATCGGTGAATAATTTTATAAATTTGATAAATATTAGAGAAACAGGAGATTAAAGCTATTATGAATCATAAAGAAAAAGCCGCAGAGTTGTTTTTGAAAGGCTATAACTGCGCGCAGTCGGTTTTTGCCGCTTTTTGCGATGAAACGGGAATGGACAGAGAAACGGCGCTTAAATTATCCTCTTCGTTTGGCGCGGGAATGGGTAAAATGCGTGAGGTATGCGGAGCCGTAAGCGGGATGTTTATGGTTGCCGGGCTTATTGACGGATATGACGAGCCTGACAATCCGGAAGAAAAGAAAAAGCATTATGAGCGTATTCAGGCGCTTGCCGAAAAATTTAAAGAAAAAAATGGCGGGACAATAATATGCCGTGAGCTTTTAAAAAATATTGAAACAAATACCGACCCGAAGCCCGACGCGAGAACGGCGGAATATTATAAATTGAGGCCGTGCGCGAGGTTTGTGGAGGACGCCGCCGAAATCATTGACGAATTTTTGGAGGAAAGGAAAAAGCTCTTATGAAAATAGCGTTTTTTGACTCAAAACCTTATGATATTGAAGCGTTTGAAAAATATATTGATGATAAAATAAAAATAAAATTTTTTGAAACCAAGCTTACGGAGGACACGGCGGAGCTTGCGGCAGGCTGTGATGCCGCAATCGTTTTTGTAAACGATACGGTGAACGCGGCGGTTATCGACAGGCTTTGCGCTCTCGGCGTCAAAGCTGTCGCGCTCAGGTGCGCGGGGTATAATAATGTTGATATAAAATACGCTTATAAAAAAATTCATATTTTTCACGTTCCAGCGTATTCGCCGTATGCCGTTGCGGAGCACGCCGCGGCAATGCTGCTGACATCCGTAAGGCGCATACACAAGGCGTACAACAGAACGAGAGAGTTTAATTTCAGCTTAAACGGTCTTACGGGCTTTGACCTTCACGGCAAAACGGTGGGTGTTGTCGGAACAGGCAAAATCGGCAAGGTTTTTATAAATATATGTAAAGGCTTCGGAATGAAGGTTATTGCCTATGACAAGTTTCCTGCCGAGGGCATAAATTATGTTTCTTTAAATGAGCTTTTTAAGGAGAGCGATATAATATCGTTTCATTGTCCGCTTACCAAAGAAACCGTCCATATGCTGGATAAAGATACTGTCGGGCTTTTGAAAAAAGGCGTTATTATTATCAATACTTCAAGGGGAGCGCTTATTGACGCCGAAGCACTGCTTGAAGGAATAAAGTCACGAAAAATAGGAGCCGCCTGCCTTGATGTCTATGAAGAAGAAGCGGATATATTTTTTGAGGATTATTCGGGGCATATACTTGATGACGATGTGCTTGCGAGGCTTATTTCGATGCCGAATGTAATAGTAACGTCACATCAGGCGTTTCTCACAAAAGAGGCTCTTTCAAACATAGCCGAAACAACAATGGGTAATCTTAAAAAATTCTTTGAAAACGCCGGATGTGAAAATGAATTATGTTACCGGTGCGGCAATATTGAAAGCTGTAAAAAAACGCGCAGTAAAAAATGCTTCTGATGTCTTGATTTTTGCGCCGTAAAATGGTATAATATGTAAAGGTTTATTTTTAACAAGTAAAAATAAAAAGGGAGATTTTTATGAACGAAAAGTATGTTTCAACGGCGGAGGTTACAAAAAATAAGATAAAATCGGCGCTTCTTGTGCTGATAATGATGATAATGTGCTATTTTATAGCCTCCGCGATAGGATATATGGCGGGGAACGAAAGCTACGGCAAAATGATTGGTATAGGCATAGCGGTTCTCGTAATTCCTTTTCAGCTTATAACGGCAAAAATGTCCATTCTTGCCATGACAAAGGGTACGCCTGTCAACACTGCGGACGAGCGTCAGGCAAGGCTTAAAAGAATGACTGAAAATCTTGCCGAAAGCGCCGGTATGAAAAGAGTGCCGGACCTTTACATTACGCCATCAAACGTGCCAAACGCTTTCGCGTCGGGAACAAGCGAGAAAAACGCTTTTATCTGCGTTACGCAGGGACTTCTCAATATGCTTGACGAAAGAGAAATGTCGGGCGTTATAGGGCATGAAATTTCACATATTGTCCACAGAGATATTATGCTTTCACAGCTCACCGTATCACTTGTGAGCATTATAATTATGCTTTCGTCCGTGCTTGCCAGAATGGCGTTCTGGGGCGGCGGCAGGAGAGATTCACGCCGTGAAGGAGGTTCCGGAATCCTTGCGATAATCGCGATTTTCGCGATTATTCTTCAACCGATTGCGAGAATTGTGGCAAGCCTTATTCAGCTTGCAATATCAAGAACAAGAGAATACGCGGCGGACGCTTATTCCGTTAAGCTTAACGGCGGAGGTTCGGGGCTTGCGAGCGCTCTTGCGAAAATCGGCGGCATTGATTCGTATTCAAGAGAAGAAGTTGATTCTCTCGGCGGCGAACAGCTTAAATGTATGTATATTAATTTTCCGACAAAAAGCTTGGGAAATTTGTTTTCAACACATCCTCCTATTGAGGAAAGAATAAGAAAAATACAAAATATGGATTATTGAAAGGGGAAACATTTATGAGTTTTAAGGAGCAAAAAGAAAAATGGCTTTTGAGCGACAAGGTTGATACGGAAACCAAAAATATGATAAATAATATGTCTGATTCCGAGCTTGAGGACAGCTTTTACCGCAGTCTTGAATTTGGAACGGGAGGGCTGCGCGGTATTCTCGGAGCGGGAACAAACAGAATGAATATATATACGGTAAGGCACGCGACGCAAGGGCTTGCGAATTTTATAAAATCAAAAGGTGAAGCCTATATGAAAAAAGGCGTTGCAATATCCTACGATTCAAGGCATTGCTCGGCGCTTTTCGCGCGCGAAACGGCAAGCGTTCTCGGCGCAAACGGCATAAAGGTATATCTTTCCGACAGCCTTCGTCCTGTGCCGGAGCTTTCCTTTGCCGTAAGGCATTTTGGCACTGCCGCCGGCGTTATGATAACGGCAAGTCATAATCCGAAGGAATATAACGGTTATAAGGTATATGGTGAGGACGGAGGACAGCTTCCGCCCGACAGCGCAGGTATTGTGCTTGATTTTATAAATAAGACGGATATTTTTGAAGACGTGAAAACTGCGGATTTTACGGAGCTTGAAAATAGCGGTGTTATTGTAAAATTCGGCGCGGAATTTGATAAAGAGTTTATAGAAAACGTTAAAAAGCAGCAAATAAATCCCGGCATTTTTGAAAAAGCGGGTAATTTTAAAGTTGTATATACACCGCTTCACGGTTCGGGTAATGTGCCTGTCAGAATGGTGCTTGAAAGCATCGGCGTAAAAAATCTGATTTTGGTTGAAAGTCAGGTTCAGCCCGACGGCGATTTCCCGACGGTTGTTTCACCAAACCCCGAAAATAAAGAAGCGCTTACTCTCGGCATTGAGCTCGCGAAAAAAGAAAACGCCGATTTTGTTCTCGGAACAGACCCGGACTGTGACCGTGTTGGTGTTGCGGTAAAAAACAAAGAAGGCGAGTTTGTAACCCTTACGGGCAATATGGTCGGCGCGCTTCTTACGCATTATATTCTTTCCTGCCGCAAAGCAAACGGAACGCTTCCATCTGACGGAATTGTGGTAAAAACTATTGTTACTTCATATATGGCAGACGCAATCTGCAAGGATTTCGGCGTTGCCGTTGAAAACGTGCTGACAGGTTTTAAATTTATTGGCGAAAAGATGAACAGCTATGAAGAAAGCGGC